>VGRB01000008.1 GCA_016875475.1 Deltaproteobacteria bacterium | reverse complement strand
ACGCCTTGTGCTACCTTCGGCAAAGCACCCTCCGGGTGAGGTCCTGGCGGACCTCTTGCTGTCGCTAGTTCCGCATTCTACGCGGACTTCGGGGGTGCAACCTACCTATCGCGCCCGACGATCAAGGACCTGGGATCCGGGACATGGGCCTTCCCCGGCGAATGCGGATCCGGGCAATGGACCCGAGTCGTCACCGGCTGTTCGGGAGTCCGGAGGGGGTACGGCCTCGGGCTCGGGTACGGGAAACGCTCTACTGGAAGGAGATGCGATCGATGAACTCGGGGTGATCGATGAACGGGTTCCTCACGTTCTGGACTTCCTCGATCCGGTCGTTGCGGTCGCGCTCGCGGTCGTCCGGCGGGTCCGAGCGGTTCCAGTCCTTGAGGATCTCCTCGGTCACGACGGGGTGCGCGGGATCGAACACCGACAGCGGCTTGGCCTTGCAGCCCGTGCCGTAGCGGACCGAAAAGTACAGGATCGCGCGGGCGACGTTGCCCTTGGACGCGTCGCGCGGCTCGAACACGTCGATGCCGTGCGCGTCCTCGCCACGGACGCTGTCGCAGCCCTCCGGGTGCCCCGGGAAGTGGTCGTCGCACCCGCCGGACGGGAACGAGGACGACGGCCAGTTCGGCCAGACCACCACGCCGTACGGGATGTTGCCGCGCGCGCTGTTGTAGTTCGGCCAGGCCGGGAACAGGTGGAACATGTCCGCCTTCGCCTCCCCGGTCGCGCCCTTGCTCTGGGGCCAGGAGTGCTCCACGTTCAGGCCCTTCCCCTTGGGGACGAGATCGCCCGTGTAGATCTCCTCGACCTGGCCGCCGTAGGAATCGATCGCGCTCATGATCAGGTCGCCCGCGGCGTCGTACGAGATGCCGTTGTACGAGTCCTTGACCAGGTGGCACAGCGCGTAGACGAGCGACTGGCCGGTCGCTGATTCCAGGCCTGCGTAGATGCCGACGTACTCGACGTCGGGCCAGGAGGATGCGTCGGGCACCTCGGGCACGTCGGGCTCGGGGTCGGGGTCGGGCACATCGGGGACGGGCTCGGGTTCGGGCACGGGCTCGTCGTGTTCCGGCTCGGGTTCGGGCTCGGGCTCGGGCTCGGGCACGTCGGGTTCGGGCTCGGCCGTTTCGGGGATCTCGGGTACGTCGGGCTCGGGTACGTCGGGCCGGGACTCGGGCTCGGGTTCGGGCGCGTCCGGTCCGGGGCCGGCGGCCGGGTCCGGCTCGGGAGCGGTCGGCGCATCGGCGTCGAGCGGGGCAGGGTCCCAGCCCGGGAGGTCGGCGCGCCCGCCGCCCGGCACGTCGCGGCTCCGGTCGACGAGGCTCGGCCCGCCGGAGCACCCGAGGGCCAGGATCGCCAGGAAGGTCGCGGGAATCCGCAAGGTCTCTCCGTTCAGGCGCGGCTGCGCCGTTCGCAAAGGATGGCCGCGCCCAGCGCGGTCACGACCTGGGGGTCGGGCGGCACGACGAGCGGCGCGCCGAGCGCGGCGGACAGGGCAGCGACCATGGATCGGCAGCGCATCGTGCCGCCTGTCGCGGCGATCGGCGCGGCCGGGCCGACCTGCCGCGCGAGCCCGGCCACGCGACCTGCCACGGATGCGAACAGGCCCGCGAGCACGCTGCCGACCGGCGTCTTGCGGGACAGGAGGCCCACGACCTCGGTCTCGGCGAACACGGTGCACGTGCTGCTCAGGGGCACCGCGGCGGGCGACGAGGCCAGCACGCTGTCGAACTCCGGGAGCGGCACGTTCAGCACGCGGCTCATCGCCTCGAGGAAGCGCCCGGTCCCGGCGGCGCAGCGGTCGTTCATCGCGAAGTCCGCGACCCTGCCCGCACGCACGCGCACCGCCTTGGAGTCCTGCCCTCCGATATCGATGACGGTCGCGGTCCCCGGCAGCACCGCCTCGATCCCGGCCGCGAGCGCCGTGATCTCCGAGACGTCGCCGCACCGCGGCTCGTACAGAAGGCGGCCGTACCCGGTGGTCAGCACGGGCGCGCCGTCGCCGCCGACCTCGGCCACCGCGCGGACCGCGGCATCGTGCATGTCCGGCATCGAGGCGAGCACGACCGCCCGCACCGGCCTGCCGTCCTCGACGAGCACCGCCTTGGTCGCGGACGATCCGATGTCCAGTCCGACCGCGCGGCTCATGAATGCGCCCCGATCATCTCGAAGAACGGCGTCAGGCGCTGCCGGATGCTGTCAATCGAGACGCTCCGGGGGTCGGCCATGTCCGCCTCGACGATCACCCCGGGCACGCCGGTCGCCTCGGACAGCGTGTTGCGGACCGCGTACTGGCCGAGCGAGTAGCGCTTGCAGGACCGGTTCGAGTGCAGGATGAAGCCGTCCGCCGAGTATTCGCGGACGAGGCCGGTCAGTTCCTGCGTGCGGCGCTTCACTCCGTGGTTCAGCAGCACGTCGCAATACGCCCGCGCGAGCCCGGTCAGCGGGTCGGTCGGGTCGAGCCGCACCCCGCCCCACGCGCCGGTGTAGGTGTCCGCGACGAGCGCGACGCCGGCGTCCCTGAACGTCTTCTTCAGTTCGCGGTGAGCCGGCCAGATCGCGATGTTGTCCCACACCGCGCGGGCCCGCTCGTTCGGCACCGCGGCGATCCCCGCCTTCGCCCGGCCACGCAGCTCCGCGAGCAGCCGCCGGTAGTACGCGAGCGCGCGCCTCGTGCCGCGCATCGACACGATCGGCGCCATGTGGACGAACGCGTCGAACGAGGTGAACGGCGCCGGCTTCGCGGACGCGGTCTTCATGACCTCCTTCCAGGTCTCGACCGTGTCGCGCGCCCGCTCCACCCAGGGCACAAGCCTCTTCTCGTCGAACGTCCTCCCGGCGATGCGCGCGGATTCCCGCGCGATGTGGACGAGCTGGTCGCGCGCGTAGGCCACGTCGTTCTCGGTGCACGGCTCCTCGGAGAACGGCGTGTCCAGGAACAGGAACGGCACGTCGAAGTGGTCCGCCGCGACGCGGAACCAGTTCTGGACCGTGCCGCAGATGTTGTTCGACACCAGGACGAGGTCGGGCGCGAGCACACCCCCGAGCGGGGTCCGGCCGGTCGTGAACGACCCGTAGTCGATGCGGAAGTACGAGCACAGGTCGTGCGAGAAGCGGTCCTCCTCGGCCTTCTCGGCGAGACCCTGCGCGATGCCGCGCGCCGAGCAGATCGCGGCGTGGTTCTCCGGGTAGAACGGGACGATGCCGGACGCGAGCAGAAGCTCGACAGGCCCTCCCGACGTGCACCACGCGACCGGCCGCCCGATCCGCTTCGCGATGCGCGACCAGATCACCTGGTTGCGGATCAGCCTGGGCAGCCGCTTCGTCGTCTCGATCGGTCTCGACGAGCCCATCCTTCGGACCTCCGGGGCGCCGCGGCGACGCGGCGTCAAGCGATCGACTCGACCAGGGCCTGCACCCGAGCGAGGTCCCGCGCGGACAGGGACGAGTCGCGGTCGATCTCGATGAGGACCGACGGGATCTCCGCCTCCCTGAGCGCGTCCGTCAGCGCCGGGGCCTCGAACGCGTGCGGGTCGCAGCACCGGTGGTGGAGCAGGACCGCGGCCCCGACCCCAGCGTCGCTTGCGTTCTCGATCAGGCGGTCGATCCGCCCGCGTCCGGGCAGCACGCGCACCGGCCCGTGCACCATCCCGTCCACCAGGCTGTCCGCGATTGCGTCGAGGATGTCGGGCGCGTCGGCCCGCACGCGGCGGCTCGCCCCCCGGGTCCCGGTCTCGGTGTCGTCCAGCACGACCGCGGCGCCGGCAGACTCGATGCCCTCGATCGCCCGCACCGACGGGACGTGCGCCCCGGACAGCAGCACGCGCACCCGGCCCTCCGGGCTCGTTGCCGGACCCGGTGCCGGCGCCGCGGCCGCGTCGAGGAACGCCGCCGGGGCCAACACCTGCGCGGCCAGGGCCGTCTCGTACGCCCGGACCGCGGGCATGCGGCCGGCGGCGACCTCGCCGAACGCCTCGGTCACGCGGGCGCGCACCTTCCCGCGCAGCGCGCACGCCTCCGAGAGCACGGCCGTGTCCGGGTCCCGGCCGAGCAGGGCGGCGGCGGCCGCGATCATCTCGCGGAGCGCACCGCGGGCCTGCCGGGTCGCGGACGGCCCGGCGACCGCGATCGGCAGCTTCAGCGACGCCATGGGCAGCGACCCGAGCAGGATGCCCTGCAGCGCGGTCTGCGCGTCGCAACCGCTCGCGTGCGCGACCAGGCCGACCGGCAGCGAGGCGGCCAGGGCGAAATCGGCCGCGGCCCGCGTGTAGGTACACGTGAATGACTGCATCAGCCCGTCGGCGCGCGGCGTCGAGTCCGCCGGGAGCACCGGCAGCCACGCGGCCTCGAGACCGAACGCGTCGAGCACCTCGAGCGGGACGGACGACGAGAACGCGATCCCGAGCGGGCCGCGTCTCCCGCGTTCCGCCAGCGCCGCCACCGGATCCCTCGCCGCGATCGCCAGGCTGTCCATCCGCCTCTCCGCGCGAACCGCCGGATCTTGCCACCCCCGGGGTGGCAGGCGCAACCTCCGAGGCGTTTCGGGCGCATCCGCGGACGGGTTTCGCGATGCCTGAAACCGCAACGGGCACTTGCGGTTATGGCGGCTTGACTTCTCCTGCCCACGATTCAATAATGGGCGTCACCCGGTGACCCGGGGTCCACGGGGATCGAGGCGCGGCCGGCAGTGGTGCCGGTCTTTTGGAGCGAACGATGGCAGCCGCGAGCCACGACGAGGAAGTCAAGAGACTGACCGCACGCGAGATCAAGCACTTCAAGGGCCTGCTGGCCGAGAAGCGCAAGGCACTGATCGATCAGGCGAGGGACACGCTCGCCTCGCAGGAGGAGCAGGAGGTCCGCGCGCCGGACGAGGTCGACCAGGCGTCGTCCGAGTACGACCAGTCGTTCGAGTACCGGATGCGGGACCGCGAGAAGTTCCTGCTCCGCAAGATCGAGAAGGCAATGCAGCGCATCGAGGAGGGCGAGTACGACCTCTGCGAGGGCTGCGGCAACCCGATCGGCAAGAAGCGCCTGACCGCGCGCCCCGAGACCACCTACTGCATCGTGTGCAAGGAGGAGCAGGAGCGGCAGGAGAAGATGTTCCAGAAGAAGCGCCAGATGCGCGCCACGCTGGAGTTCTAGCCGTTCCCGAGCCTCACCCTCCCCCGCTGACCGGCGCCGCCATGACACCCAGCGCCCCCTCGGGGTCGCGCGCGTCCACGCGGACCAGGCCCTCCTCGCGGCGCAGCCACGTTTCCTGCCGTTTCGCGTAGGTGCGGTGCGATTGCGCCACGGCCGCGCGCATCCCGGCCGCCCCGATCTCGCCGCGGACGCGGCGGACGACCGGGGCGAGGCTCGACGCCCGCAACGGACGGCAGTCCGGGGAGTGGCCCGCGTCCAGCACGGCGCGGACCTCGTCCTCGATCCCGGCCGCGATCATGCGGTCCACGCGCGCCTCGATCCGCGCGTACAGCGCGGCCCGCGGCAGCTCGACCGCGACCCGGAGCACGTCGGCGTCGATCGCCGGCCGGCCTCCCCCGAGCTGGAAGGACGACAGCGGGCGCCCGGTCGCGAGCAGGACCTCGATCGCCCGCGAGACCCTCTGCGAATCACCCGGCCGAAGCCGCGACGCGGTCTCCGGGTCGATCGCCGCGAGGCGCGCGTGCAGGGCGGCGGGACCCTCGCGGGCCAGGTCGGCGCGGACCGAATCGCGAACACCGGCCGGGACTTCCGGGATGTCGTCGAGCCCCGAGAACAGCGCGCGCATCCAGAAGAACGTGCCGCCGACCACGATCGGAACCCGGCCGCGCGAGGCGAGGTCGCGGATCGCGGCCGCGGCGGTGCGCGCGTACCAGCCCGCGTCGGGCTCCTCGTCCGGGTCCAGGCAGCCGAACAGGTGGTGCGGGACGGCGGCGAGCTGGTCCGGGCCGGGCGCGGCCGTGCCGATCGCGAGGCCGCGGTAGACCTGCATCGAGTCCGCGTTCACCACCTCGCCGCCCAGGCGCAGGGCCGCGGCGACCGCGAGGTCCGACTTCCCCGTTCCGGTCGGCCCCATGACGCAGATCACGCGGAGTCGCGGGGCAGTCGTCGGGGGACGCGGAGCGGTCATCGGCCGAACCACCGGAGCACCGCCGGGAGCGGGTGGACCACGACCGACTGGCGGCCGTGCGGGCAGTAGCCGGCGAGGTCGATCCCGTCCATGGACGCGAGCAGCGCGCGCGCCTCGCGCTCGTCGAGGGGGTCGCCCGCCCGGACGGACGCGTGGCAGGCGACCGTGGCGACCACCTTCCGGATCCGCGAATCCCCCGACGCCTCGGACCCGTCGGACGCGGCCGCGAGGCACTCGCGCACGACCGCGGCGGCGGAGCGGCCGCGAAGAACCGCGGGCACGGCGCGGACCGCGACCGAGTCGCCCGACCACGGCTCGACCTCGAACCCGGCGCGGGCGAGCGAGGGCACCGCGTCCTCCACCCGGCCAGCCTCGTCGGGCGGCAGGCGGACGACCTCGGGGAACATCAGGGGCTCCGACGCGATGCCGCCGCCCGACAGCCCCCGCCACAGGCGCTCGTAGTTGACGCGCTCGTGGGCCGCGTGCTGGTCCACGAAGACGACCACGCCGTCGCCCTCGCACACGAGCACGGTGTTCGCGACCTGCCCGACGTAGCGCAGGTCCGCGAACCGCATGCGGCCCCGGGACGCGACCGGGGTCGCGAACAGGTCGTGGTCGCGGAGGGGGGGCGGCGGGGCCTCGACCGGCGCGGGCCACGGGAGCGCGATCGCCTCGCGGGCGCCGGTCCAGGCGGGGTCGATCGGGCCTCCCGCGGATGCCCCCCCCATCCGGCCTTCCGCGGACGCCCCCCCCGCGGGCGCCGGCGAGGCGACCGTGGTGGACGCGGACCACGGCGCGGACGCGACCGCCTCCGCGATCACCCCGAACACGATCCCCGCGACCTCGCGCGGCGACCGGAAGCGGACCTCCGACTTGCGGGGGTGCACGTTCACGTCCACGTCGGCCGGGTCGAGGTCCACGCGGACGACCGCGACCGGCCAGGACCCCTGCGGCAGCAGCACGCCGTACGCGCTCGCCACGGCGCGCCGGATCGCGAGGTCGAACACGGGGCGGCCGTTGACCAGCAGGACCACGCGGGACGGGTCGGGCTTCGCGCGCGACGGCTCGCCGAGCACGCCGGTCACCCGCACGCCGTCGCGACCGCCCGCGACGTCCGCCGTCTCGCCGCTCGCCTCCCGGCCGAACACGACCGCGACCCGGTCCGCGAGCCGCTCGCACGGGAGGTGCTCCACCGCGCGCCGGCCGTTCGAGATCAGCGACATGTGAACGCGGGGGTTCGCGAGCGCGATGCGGTCGAGCACGTCGCGGATCGCCGCGGACTGGGTCCGCTCGCCCTTCTGGAACTTCAGCCGGGCCGGCACGTCCCGGAACAGGTCGCGGACCGATATCGAGGTGCCCGGGGGGCAGGCGGCCGGCTCGCTCCGGACCGTGCCGCCCGCGGCCGAGACGCGCGTGCCCGCGTCCGCGTCGCGGGTGCGGGTGGCCATCTCGAAGGTCGCGACCGACGCGATCGAGGGCAGGGCCTCGCCGCGGAACCCGAGCGTGCGGATGGCGGCGAGGTCCTCCGCGGACGCGATCTTGCTGGTCGCGTGGCGCTCGATGGCGAGGATCGCCTCGTCCGGCGTCATCCCGCAGCCGTCGTCCGTCACCCGGACGAGGTCCAGCCCGCCGCGTTCCGCCTCGACCGTCACCCGGGCCGCGCCCGCGTCGATCGCGTTCTCGACCAGCTCCTTGACGACCGAGGCGGCGTTCTCGACCACCTCGCCCGCGGCGATCTGGTTGACGAGGTGCTGCGGGAGCACGCGGATTCGCGGCGAGTCCATGGCGCGAACGGTAGGCCAGGGCGCGACCGCGCGTCAAGGACCGGATCACGCCCCACATCCGCTTGGATGACGCCGGCTTGACCCGGGTCCCGTTGAATCCCGGGCCGGGTCGGGCGACAGTTCCCGCGTGCGTCGGGGGAGCCCGCAGTGCGCTACTGCACCACCTGCAACGCAAGGCACGCCGAGGGGACCGGGCGCTGCCCGGCCGACGGCGCGACGACCTGGCACGTAGCGTACCCGTCCGACGTCCTCGGCCGCCGGTTCGGGGATCGCTACGTCCTGCTCGAGCCGGTCGCGGAGGGGGGGGCGTCTGTCGTCTATCGCGCAGTGGACCTCCGCACCGACCGCGTGGTCGCGCTGAAGGTCCTGCGGCCCGGCGACGAGGTCGACGAGAAGCGTTTCCATCGCGAGACGCGGATCACCGGCCGCCTCAGGAGCCCGCACACGGTCCGGGTCCTGGACGGGGGGGAGACGGCGGACGGCGAGCGCTTCCTGGCGATGGAGCTGGTGGAGGGGCGATCGCTCGCGGCGCTGGTGGCCGCCGGCGAGGCCCCGATGGCGCCCGGCCGGGCCGCCCACATCGCCGTTCAGCTCCTGCGGTCCCTGGCCGAGGTCCACGAGGCCGGCATCGTGCACCGCGACGTGAAACCCGCGAACGTGCTCGTGTCGACCGGGCCGGACGGTCGCGACTTCGTGAAGCTGGTCGACTTCGGGATCGCGCGCGCCGACAACGCGGCGGACGCGAGGATCACGAGCCGCGGGCTGATCGTGGGCACTCCCGCCTACATGAGCCCGGAGCAGTGCCGCGACGAGACGGTGGACGGGCGGAGCGACCTCTACTCCGTCGGGGTGCTCCTGTTCGAGACGCTGACCGGGCTGCTCCCGCACGACCACTCGTCCACGATGCAGCTCATGATCGGCAAGCTCACGCGGCCGGCGCCCCGGGTCGCGGAGGTCCACCCGGAGACGGACGCGTCCGCGGCGCTCCAGGGGCTGGTCGACGAGCTGCTCGCGATCGATCCCGCGCGGCGGCCCGCGACCGCGAACGACGTGTTGGCGCGCCTGTCGCCGGAGGCCGAGAGCTGGACGGCGCGGCCGCGAGTCTCCCCCGCCGAACGGATCGCGGCCCCGCCCCGCACGACGCGATCCCTGCGGACCTCGCGCAGGCCCGGGGACGTGCTGCACGTGCGGCTCGCCGAAGCCGTGACGATCCTCGAGGCCAACCGCGAGGCGCTGCGCGCTGCCGCCGCGGTCGAGACGGACGTGCTGGCCACGAAGCTCCTGATCAAGCTCGCCGAGCACGAGCGCTCGCTCGTCTCGACGCTCAAGGGCCGCTACGCGTCGGTCCTCGACGCGCCCGCGCCGGCGTCGCTCACGGAGACGCTCAGGCGTCGCGACCACGATCCCGCGTTCTCGCGCCTGGTCTCGGACCTCCAGGGCACCGCGGCGGCGAGGCGGGGCGGGCGCGGAATCCGGGGGGTGTTGAAGGCCGCGGTGGCCGCGCGGCGCCGGATCGCGACGTTCTGGGACGAGCGGCTGGAACGCGCCGCGGACCCGACGGAAGTGGCGTTCCTCCGCGACGTCGAGTCGCAGAGCGGCTCCGAGCTGCGCCGGTTCGAGGACCTCGCGGACCGGCTCGGCGTGAGCGGCCGAAGCCCGACCGGGCCGCTTTCGGCGGGTGCGCTGCTGGCGGTCCTGCCGTCGGACGAGACGGTCCCGGGGCACGCCTGGCAGTTCCCGCGCGAGGTCGAGACCGGGGTCCCCGCGATCGACGCGCAGCACCTGGCGCTGTTCGGGGTCGCAAAGGCGATCCTGACCGACGGCGGGAGGGCGGACATCCACGAGATCCGCGCGAAGGTCCTGCCGTACCTCGCGTCGTACGTGCAGTTCCACTTCGAGGCCGAGGAGGCGGTGATGACGCTCCTCGGCAGCCCGGCCCTGCGCGGACACGCGGCCAGGCACGAGCGGTTCCGCGACAGCCTGGCGCGGCTCATCGAAGCGGGCCCGGCGGACGCCTCCGGGGCGGACATGCGGAGGAGGATCGCCTTCTGGCTCGCCCTGCTCGTCCACCACATCCGGACCGACGACCGGGACCTCGCCGCGTTCCTGGCGCGGGCGGACCCGGAGCCGGACGCGGAGAACGACGTCATGCGGCGGGCCGGGGTCGGCGCCCCGCCCGAGGCCCCGCCGGACCTCATCGCGTAGCTCGGGACGTCATCGCGTGGCGAGGATCGAGTGCGTCCCCGCGGGCACGCGCACCCGGAGCACGCCGCCCCGCGCGGGGTCCCAGGACCAGCCCGGGGACGGGAGCGCCGCGGGGGGGTCGAGCCCGATCGGAAGCGCGGGCACGCCCGCAAGCTCGGCGAGCGGCGCGCCGTCCATCGCGACCGCGACCGGACGCGCGGCCACGGGCGACAGCTCGAACTCCGCGCCTTCGACGAACTCCTGGCCGGAGGGGTACGAGAGGGTCCAGCCGGTCGCGGTCGCCTCCTGGCCGACCTCCGTGCCGTCATGGACGCGGAACGAGGACGCGAGCCCCGGGGCGACCCGGACGTGCAGCACGCCGGGCGAGGTCGCGTAGCTGTCAACGCGGGCCGGCTCGGTCGTCGGCGCGATGGCGTCGATCGTGGGCCTCAGCATCGGCACGATCCCCCCCGCGCGCAGGAACAGCGGCAGGACGTGCAGCGGCGCGTCCCTCTCGAGCGTCGCGGGCCCGGTCACGACCTCGCCGTTCCACCAGTCGATCCAGTCGCCCGCCGGGAACACGACGGTGCGCTTGCGGCTGCCGCGCTCCGTGACCGGGGCGACGAGCAGGTCGTCGCCGAAGAAGTACTGGTCCCAGGGGTGGCTGCCGGCCTCGGGCGCCTGGAGTCCGAACGGGCGCTGGATCGGGCGGCCGTCCGACAGGAGCCGCGTCGCGAGCGTCCATTCGAGCGGGAAGAGGCGCAGGTGCAGGCGCGCGTAGGCCCGGTACCATCCGAGCATCTCCTCGTCGTACCCGTCCGGGCCGCCCAGCTCCCACGGGACGGTGCTCTCGCCGTTACCCACCTGCATGACGGACGACAGCGCGGTCTGCTCGAACCAGCGCGTGAACAGCTCCTTGTCCGGGGGCCCCGCGAGGTCGATGTACCCCCCCGTGTCCGCCCCGTAGAACGGGAACCCGGACGGCCCGAGCGAGAGGCCCACGACCATGGACGCCGGCAGGCCGCCGACCGCCTTCTTCGGCACGCCGTCGCGGATCACCTCGTCGCCATGCCGGTGGAAGGACGCGTCGAGGTCGCCCGGCCACACGATCACGCCGTTCGCCTGGTCGCCGAACAGCCCGGTCCGGCAGAGCAGGAAGCCGCCGTCCGCGGGCAGGGTCTCGGCGTAGGTCCGGTGGTACAGCTCCTGGTAGCGGTGGTGCATCGTGCGCTCGTCGCTGCCGTCGTGGAACAGCCACGGCGTGCGCTGCCCGAGCACGCCGAGCTGGACCTCCTCCGCGTAGTCGAGCTTCCAGCCCTCGATGCCCATGTCCGTGTACCGTTCCAGCAGGGACTGCCACCACGCGACCGCGGCCGGGTTGGTGTAGTCGAGCGGCGGCCCCCACTTCGCGAACGCCGTGGCCATGACCGGCGGGAAGTAGCCCTTCTCCTTCGCCGAATCGTACAGGGGCTTCGAGTCCGGATCGGACGGGTCCGCGTACGGCGTGTGCCACAGGGCCATCCGGAGCCCGAGCGCGTGCCCCCGGGCGATCATGGCCGCGGGGTCGTCGTAGTCGGCCGGCTCGAAGGGGAACGAGTTGACCGCGCTCGCGTACGGCCGGTCGATCCAGTAGCCGGTGGTCGCGAGGTCGTGATCGCGGATCGCCTCCATGTCCGCGACGACCTTCGCCTGGTCCACGCCCTCGTCGCGCCAGACCCAGGGCCCGAGCGCCCAGCGGGCGGGGAGGCGCGGCTTCCCCGTGACCTCGTAGTACCGCGCGGTCACGTCGAGCGGGCGGTCCGCGCCGAACAGGTGGAACCCGAGCCCGTCGCGCGTGGCCGGGCCGGTGCCGACCGTCACCTCGACGAGGTCGTCCGCCTGCCGCGCGACGTCGAACGCCATGCCGCGGAGGGACTGCACGAACAGGCCCCAGCCGCGGGTCCCGATCAGGAGCGGCACGCGCACGTGCGCCTCGTTGTTCGCGCTCTCCGCGTCGAAGTCGACCTCGACCTGCATCGGCCTCGTCCGGCCGCGGTGGTTCGGGTGGTCGTGGACGCCCCCGAGGCCGTAGAAGCCCTCGGCCGCGTCCGCGCGGGGGCGCAGCCGGAAATAGGCGAGGGCCGGTCCCGCGTCGCCCTCGGGCTTCCACGTCACGCGGAAGCGGCCGTCCGCCTCGGCCTCGACCAGCAGGGTCGCGGTCAGTCCTTCCGGGTACACGAGATGGAGGCCGAGCGCGGCCTCGTCGCGGCGGATCGCGACGCCGCTCGTGGGCGCGAGCCAGGCGAGCCCGGCGGGTGGGGCGTACATGTCGCCCGCGTTCGACGCCGGGTACATCCACCACGGGTCGTACGACTGCGCGTCGTCGAGCGCGTCCACGCGGCCGATCAGCAGCCCGTCCCCGGGGAACCGGAGCCTCACGTCCTCGCCGCGCCGGAAGGACAGCTCGCGCGCGCCGAAGTCCCACCGGACGGTCCAGCCGGCGCGCGACACCTCGACGGACGTGAGCGGCTCGTGGAACTCGGGGACGTCCGGGAGGGCCTCGTCGCCGGGATCGGCCGCGAGGTCCGCCCGGACGCCCGCATCGCCGCCCCCCCCGCCCGGGGAGGTGCAGGCCGAGAGCAGGACTGCCACAGGGATCACGAAACATGCAGTTCGCATTGACGGATCCTCCTTTCGCACGGTCCGGCCCGACGTCAGTTCAGCCAGAGCAGGTAGCGGAGCTTCCGCTCGAAGGTCTCCT
This sequence comes from Deltaproteobacteria bacterium, assembly GCA_016875475.1. GTDB lineage: Bacteria > Myxococcota_A > UBA9042 > DTJE01 > DTJE01 > VGRB01. The sequence continues at coordinate 18,856 of VGRB01000008.1, read as the reverse complement.
CGCCGCGGTCCATCTCCTTCTTCATGCGCGCGAGGCGGGACGGGAGGCGCGACGCGGCCATGCCGGTCCGGTACTTGTCGCCGAACACGTCCTTCAACACGGCCTCGGCGGCCGAGCGGGAGTCCTCGTCGCGGTCGAGCGTCTCCAGGTGCTTCGAGTCGATCACGATGTCGCCGGGCTGCTCGAACAGCCTCCCAACGTCCACGAACCCCTGTGGCGGGTCCTTCCACGCGTGATCGCCGAGCTGCGCGACGTCCACGACCGACAGCCCCTCGTCGCCCTTCACGAGCCGGCGGACGTCCTCCAGCACCCCCTCCCACGTGGCGTAGAGCGCCTCGTCCACGGGAAGGGGCAGCGGGTGGCTCTTCTGGCGCGGGTTCGGGACCCACTCGCGGTCGTCGTCGGTCTCGGCGAGGTACTCCCTGCGGCAACGGTCCGCGTGCCCGATGCCCGCGAGGACAAGGTCGCGCGCCCGGTGGACCGCCGCCCTGTCGCGCATCCGGATCCGGAAGACCTTGTCCTCGACGCCGCCGCGCACGATCCCGGCGAAATCGGGCGCCTCGTAGGCGGAGAGCACCGCGAGGACGGCCCGCTGGAACGCGACCATGGCGCGCGCCCAGTGGAGGTCCCCGGCGTCGAACCGGAACGTGGGCGTGCGGCGCGGGTCGTCCTCGGGGTACTCGTGGCCGTCCGCGTCCACCTCGACCTCGAGCATGCGCGCGTCCCGGTCGTCGATCCGCCCGTCGTGGTTCCAGTCCACCTTCCAGCAGGCGAGGCACAGCTCCAGCGCGAAGCCCGGGTCGCGGGCGGCCGCGGCCAGGTGCCGCTCGACGTCCGCGAGCCCGTCGTCCGCCTGATCTACCGCGAAATCCAGGTACTGCTGGTTCAGCCGCCCCGCCACGATCGCGGTCCCGCCGATCGCGATCACGTCGGTCACGGCCTGGTGCGCGACCCGCTTGAACCTGGTGAGCGCCGCGACCGCGTGGGCGGCCGCGTTCCGGTCCTCGCGCGCGAGCTGCTCGAGCGCCAGCCTCTCGGCCTCGTCGAACCGGCTCTCGCGCAGGGCCGCGACCGCGCCGGGCGCGTCCTCCACGCTCGGCACCACGTCGCCGCGCGTGCACCGGGAGCAGCCGGCCGCGGGCGCGACGGCGGCGGCGGCGGCGACGACGAGGGCCAGGACCACGACGTACGACCGGTGCATCGGGTTCCCCCGCAACGGGCTTCGCCGATTGTACGTCCGGCGAGGGTTGCGTCGTTGTCATTCGTTCGGAGCTCTCCGCCCTGTCGCCCGGCACGCACGGCAGGCGGTCCCGAACGACACCCGTCGGGATTCGTACCCCACGCCCCGGACCCCGCCAGGCCCCAGGGGCATCGATCGGAGGGGGGCGCGGCTCGCCCCCCTGCCCGCCGCCCCGCGTTGCGGGGCGCGGGCCACCCCCCTTGCGCGGCCGCCTTGCGGCCGCGAGCGCGCCGCGCCTCAGCGCGGCGCGCTCGTTCGGGACCGGAATACCGGAACGGACGGAACGAGTGGGGTGCGTGGACGGCCGCGCGGGCACCGGACCGGCGGTGGTACACCCGCGAGTCGACCCGCGCGCATTTGCCTCCATTTTCTACGCGGTCCTGTAAAATACGGATGCTATTGCTGCGCACCGCGCAGAAGGACGAGTCCGGATGAAGCGAATGATCGAGGCGCAACTCGAGGATTGGCGACAGGCTTCGCCCCGCAAGCCACTGATCGTGCGCGGGGCGCGCCAGGTGGGAAAGACCTGGACGATCCGGCAGTTCGGACGCGAGCGGTTCCGCGGCACGGCCTCGATCGACTTCGAGCGCGACGTCGCGGCCAGGGCCATCTTCAACGGGTCGCTCGCGGCGGACGGGGTGCTGCGTCAGATCGAAGCCTTCACCGGCGTGCCGTTGTCGGTCGGGGACACGCTCCTGTTCCTCGACGAGATCCAGGCCGCCCCCCGCGCAATCGCGGCGCTGCGCTACCTCTACGAGGAGAGGCCGGACGTCCCGGTGATCGCGGCGGGCTCCGCGCTCGAGTTCGCGCTCGGCGACGTCTCCTTCCCCGTCGGGCGGGTGACCTTCGCCTGGATGCGGCCGATGACGTTCCGGGAATTCCTCGAAGCTTCCGGCCTGGAGCGGCTCGCGGGCGCACTCCCCCGGCTGGACGCCCCGTACACCGGGTCGGCCGCCGTCCACGCCCGGATCGTGGACGAGCTGCACAAGTACCTGATCGTCGGCGGCATGCCCGAGGCCGTCGCCCGTTTCCTGGACAGCGGCTCGTTCGAGGCGGCGGCTTCCGCGCACTCCGACCTTGCCCTCTCGCTCTCCGACTCGCTCGTGAAGTACCGCGCCCGCGTGGACTTCGAGAGCGTGGCGCACGTGTTCAGGGCGCTTCCGCGCCTTGTCGGGAGCCCGGTCCGATACACGCACCTCGACCCCGATCGTCGGATCGAGACGACGAAGACATCGGTCCGGGCGCTTGCTCGGGCCCTGCTGCACCACCCGGTCCACGCGGTCGATGCCCATGCGATCCCGCTCGGGAGCGGGGTTCACGAGAAGCGCTTCAAGTCCCTGTTCCTCGACGTGGGGCTGATGCAGCACCTGCGTGGGACGAGCGCCCGAGAGGTCCTGGCGGCCCGCGACCTGTCCGCGCTGCACCGCGGCGCCGTGGCCGAGCAGTTCGTCGGGCAGGAGCTGCTGGCCGCCGGAGGCAGCGAGAACGGCGAGGTGTTCCACTGGTCCCGTGCCGGGGAGGGGGGGAACGCGGAGGTCGACTACCTGCTGGCCCGGGACGGCAAGGTCTATCCCGTCGAGGTCAAGTCCGGTGCCGCCGGCCGCCTGCGAAGCCTGCACCGCTTCCTCGCCGAGCATCCGGGCAGCCCGATCGGCGTCGCGTTCTCGCCGACGGCCGCGGAGAAGCGGCTGGACGGCAGGGTGCTGTTCGTGCCGATCTACACGCAGATCACCGGGACGCCGGTGCCGTGAGGGCCGTCAGTTCGGACGGCCGCGACGAACCGCTCGTACTCCGGACCGTCCGCGGGCGTCGATCAGGCGGGAAGACGCGCTACGGTGCCCGCGCGGCCGCCATCAGGCCGTCGAACCAGGCGGCGAAGCGGGCCTCGATGTGGTCGTTCGCGATCGTGCGGACCGGGGTCGTGGTGACTCCCGCCGCGGCCGCGGCCCAGTCCGGGGCGACGCGCGCGAGCGGGAACGCCGACAGGTCCCAGCAGCCCGTCTCGTCGCGGGCGTCAAGGACGACGTTGCGATAGGCGGGCACGACGCGGCGGATCTCGGCGAGCACGTCGGCCGGGCGGTCGTACCTCATCTTGAACCGGTACCCGAGGCGCGCCGCGAGCCCGGTCAGCACCTGCCACGTCTCGTACCCGCTCGCGGGGGGCACGGCCCGCCCGAGCGACTGCACGCGCCGCTCCGAGTTCGTGTACGTGCCGCTCGTCTCGGCGGTCGAGGACAGCGGCAGGACCACGCTCGCGGTCCGCGTGGTCTCGGTCTCGAACAGGTCGCAGACCACGCCGAAGTTGATCGCCAGCAGGTGCTCCTTCAGGTCGTCCGGGAAGCCCGGGCTGCCGAACGGGTCCTCGCCGATCGCGACCACGACCTTGATCCGGCGCGCCCGGATCGCGGCCGCGAGGTCCGGCACGCCGGCCGGGATGTCGCGCAGCCCGGCGCACCACTCCTTCTCCAGCTCGTCCAGGAACGCCTCGTCCGTCACGGACCGGTAGCCCGGGAACCACGACGGGTGGCACCCCATGTCGAGCAGGCCCTGGCTGTTCGCCTTCTCGCACAGGGCGAGCAGCGACGCGCCGATCCCGTCCGCGATGGCCGCGAACAGGCGCGAGTCGTGGGGCATGCGCGGCCCGCGGAAGTCGCGGTTGCAGACCAGCGCCTTCAGGATCGACTTCGCGATCGCGGCCCCCGCCTCGCGGAGCGCATCTGCGTCCACCCGGGTCAGCTCGGCCACGCGCTCGGGCGTGAGCGGGGCGATCGCGGCGCGGGCCGCCTCGGGCAGCTCGGTCCCGGCCGCGGCGCACGCCTCGCGCATCAGGCCCATCAGCACGATCGGCTGCGTGCCCGGCGCGCACTTCAGGAACACGTCCGCGAACCGCGCGACGCGGTTGTCCTCGGGGTGGACATAGACGAGCTTCCCCCCCTTGCGCAGCGACTTCTTCACAAGCAGGTCCGCCGCGAAGTGCTCCGAATCGAGCACCGAGTCCGCGACCACCGTCACCTGCGCGTCCACGACGTCGCGGTACGACGCGGTCGAGACCACGTCCGGGCAGAACAGGGACGGGTTGACGAGCGTCGCGATCGAGTCCACGTTGTGCGTCTTCAGCACCACGCGCGCGAGCTTCTGCGCGAGGTAGGCCTCCTCGTTCGTCAGCCGCGGCGACACGAACACCGCGAACTGGTCGCCCGAGCAGCGCCGCGACAGCTCCTTCAACCGCATCGCGGTGTAGTCGAGAGCATCCTCCACCGTTCCGTCCTGCAGCTCGCGGCCGGACCGCACCTTCGCCCGCACGAGCCGGTCGTGCGCGTGCACGTGGCCGTATCCGAAGCGGCCCTTGCGGCAGTGGTTCCCGCTTCCGACGCCCTCGTCCTCGACGCGGCCGACCTTGACCAGCGTGTCGCCGAACGTCTCGTACGTCAGGCGGCATCCCACCCCGCAGTAGTGGCAGACCGTGCCCGTCGCGACCGTCCGCCAGGGCCCCGGCTTCTCGAGCGGGATGCGCTGGCCGATCGCGCCGGTCGGGCAGGTCGCGGCGCACAGCCCGCAACTCACGCACTCCGTGTCGAGCAGCGAGCCCCCGAGCGCCGGCTTGACCACGGTCTCGAAGCCGCGGTTGATGTACCCGTACGCCGCGACGCCGACCACCTCCGAACACATGCGAACGCAGCGTCCGCAGTTTATGCACTTGTTCTGGTCCAGCTCGATCAGCGGGTGCCTCCGGTCGATCTCGTGGCGCTTCGCCTCGCCGACGAACCGCGTGATGTCCACGCCGTACTCGGTCGCGTACCTGCGCAGGTCGCACGAGAAGAGCGCCTGGCAGCCGCACTCCTGGCACCGCCTCGCCTCGGCGCGCGCCGCGTCCGCCCCGAGCCCCGTCTCGACCTCGGCGAAGCCCTTCACCCGCTCCTCGACCGGGAGCATCGGCATCGACGTGCGCTTCGACGGCTCGCGGCTGCGCAGGTCCGCGACCGTTACCTCCGCGAAGGTGTCCTTGCGGCTGAAGAACTCGACCGGCTCGGGCCGCGCCGAACCCGTCGCGAGGTACTTGTCGATTGCATACGCGGCCTTGCGCCCGGCCGCGATGGCCTCGATCGCGGTCGCCGCGCCCGTGACCACGTCGCCGCCCGAGAACACCCCCTCCACGCTGGTCTCGCCGGACCGCTCGGCCGTCCGGATCGTCTGCCAGCGCGTCAGGTTCAGCGTCTCGCCCATGGGCAGGAAGTCGCGCACGCGCCCGTCGAGCAGCTCGGTCACGCGCGTGGCCTGCCCGATCGCGGACAGGATGAAGTCGCAGGGCATCACGAACTCGGACCCCTTGACCGGCTTCGGGCTCCGGCGGCCCGACGCGTCCGGATCGCCGAGTTCCATGCGCAGGCACTCGAGCCCGGTCACGCGGTCGTTCGCCGTGACCACGCGCGTCGGCGCCACGAGGAAGTCGAACCTCACCCCCTCCTGCTCGGCGTCGTGGATCTCGGTCGCGTTCGCGGGCATCTCCGCGCGGGTCCGGCGATACACGATGCGGACCTCGTCCACGCCGCACCGCAACGCGGTCCGCGCGCAGTCCACGGCCGTGTTGCCGCCGCCGACCACGAGCACGCGGCCGTGCAGGTCCGCCTTGCGGCGGAGCCCGAAGTTCTTCAGGAACTCGATCCCGGACAGCACGCCGGGCGCGTCCTCGCCCTTGACCCGCATCTCCGACGCGGACCACGCGCCGAGCCCGAGGAAGATCGCGCCGTACCCGTCCTCCTTCAGGCTCCGGACCGTGAAGTCGCGGCCGAGCGCCACGTTCGTCTTCAGCGTCACGCCGAGCGAGAGGACCTGGTCGATCTCGACGTCGAGCGCGTCCTTCGGCAGCCGGTATTCCGGGATCCCGTAGCGGAGCATGCCGCCCGCCTCGGGCAGGGCCTCGAACATGTCCACCGCGTAGCCGCGGGTCGCGAGGTAGTACGCGCACGACAGCCCGGCCGGCCCGGCCCCGACCACCGCCACGCGCCTGCCGTTCGCGGGCGCGACCGGCGGCCGGTACGCGTCGCCGCTCCCGTAGTCGAGGTCGGTCACGTAGCGCTTGATCCAGTCGATCCCGACCGCCGAATCGAGCAGGTTGCGGCGGCACCCCTTCACCTCGCACGGCCGCGTGCAGACGCGACCGCACACGCTCGGCAGCGGGTTCCGCTCCTTGATCAGCTTCACGGCGTCGTGGTGCTTGCCGATCGCGGCGAGCGCGACGTAGCCCTGGATGTCCACGCCGGCGGGGCACGCGAACTGGCACGGCCCCACGCAATCCGCGTAGTGGTTCGACAGCAGCAGTTCGAGCGCGGCCTGGCGCGACCTGCGCACCTCGGGGGTGCTCGACTCCACCACCATGCCGTTCGTGACGCGCGTCGAGCACGCGGGCACGAGCGACCGCGCGCCCTTGACCTTGACCACGCACACGAAGCACGACGCGAACGGCTCGAGCTGCGCGTCGTTGCACAACGTCGGGATGTCGCAAATCCCGTGCTGCCGCGCCACCTCCAGGATGGTCTGGCCGCCGTCCGCGATGACGCGCTTCCCGTCGATCTCCAGCTTCACGAGTGCCATCAGCCTGCCTCCGGACCGCCGCCCGCGTCCTCGGGCCGCGGCGTTCATGCCGCCGCGGCCCGCCCCCGACTGAACGGGACGGCCGCGGGCGGCGGGGTCGCGGCCGGCCGGCCGCGACCAAGCTCATTCGCGGTCCACCGCCCCGAACCGGCACACCTTGAAGCACTCCCCGCACCTGGTGCAGAGCGCCTGGTCGACCACGTGGCGCACCTTCCGCTCGCCCGCGATCGCGTTCACCTTGCAACGCTTCTTGCAAAGCAGGCAGCCCGTGCACTTCTCGTTGATCGAGTACCGGAGCAGCGCCTTGCACTGCTTCGCCGGGCACTTGTGGTTCGCGATGTGCGCCTCGTACTCGGCCCGGAAGTACTTCAAGGTGGTCAGGACCGGGTTCGGCGCGGTCTGCCCGAGCCCGCACAGCGACGTGTTCTTCACGCGGTCCGCAAGCTCCGCCAGCAGGTCGATGTCCCCCTCGCGCCCCTGGCCCTGCGTGATGCGCGTCAGCACCTCCAGCATGCGCTTCGTCCCGATGCGGCAGAACGTGCACTTGCCGCAGGACTCGCGCTGCGTGAAGTCCAGGAAGAAGCGCGCGACCTCGACCATGCAGGTCGCGTCGTCCATCACCACGAGCCCGCCCGACCCCATGATCGCGCCGGTCTTGTTGATGGACTCGTAGTCGATCACCGTGTCCTGCAGCTCCGCCGGGATGCACCCCCCCGACGGCCCGCCCATCTGGACGGCCTTGAACTTGCGGCCGTCCTTGATGCCGCCGCACACGTCGTGGACGATCTCGCGGATCGAGATCCCCATCGGGACCTCGACCAGGCCGCCGCGCCGGATCTTGCCGGACGCCGCGAAGACCTTGGTCCCCTTGCTGTTCGCGGTCCCGTACGCCGCGAACGCGGCCGCGCCGTTCGTCACGATCCACGGGACGTTCGCAAAGGTCTCGACGTTGTTGATGTTCGTCGGGCTCTCCCAGAGCCCCTTTACCGCGGGGAACGGCGGCCGGATCCGCGGCATCCCGCGCCGGCCCTCGATCGAGGCCATCAGGGCGGTCTCCTCGCCGCACACGAACGCGCCCGCGCCCTCCTTCAGCTTGACGTGGAACGAGAACGCCGTCCCGAGCACACGATCGCCCAGGCAGCCCTGCGCCTCGGCCTGCGCGATGGCCGCGTTCAGGCGCCGGATCGCGAGCGGGTACTCGGCGCGCGCGTAGATGATGCCGTGCGTCGATCCGATCGCCTGCCCGCAGATCGCCATGCCCTCCAGCACTGAGTGCGGATCGCTCTCGAGCACGGAGCGGTCCATGAACGCGCCCGGATCGCCCTCGTCCGCGTTGCAGATCACGTACTTCTCCGCGCCGGGCGACATGCGCGCGAAGCGCCACTTCATGCCGGTCAGGAAGCCCGCGCCGCCGCGCCCGCGCAGCCCGGACTCGATCACCGACTGGATGAGCCCGTCCGGGTCGTTCCGCTCGAGCACCGCGGCGAGCGCCTTGTACCCGCCGGTCGCGACGTAGTCCTCGATGCGCTCGGGGTTGATGTTCCCGCAGTTGCGGAGCGCGATCCGCCGCTGCGACTTCAGGAAGGCGGGATCGGACCCGCGGCCGTCGTCGGTCCAGACGAGCCACTCGTCGATCTCCCCCCCGGCCGTGACGACCTCGGCGACCAGCCGCTCGACCCGGTCCGCGGTCACGTTGCCGTAGAGCCGCCGGCGGCCGTCCGCGTCGCGCACCTCGACGAGGGGCTCGCGGTAGCACATCCCGATGCACCCGGTCCGGTCGAGCGCGACGTCCGTTCCCGCCGGGACCCGCGCCTGCACGGCCTTCCACGTCTGCCCGGCCCCCGCGGCGATCCCGCAAGTCCCGAGTCCCACAATCACGGTCGTCATGCGTCGCCCTCCCCCCCCGCCCCCGTACCCGTCCCCGAGCCCGCATCCGTGCCCGTACCCGCCTCCGCGTACCCCTTCAGCACCTTCCGCACGGACACCGGCGTCAGGTTCCCGTGCGTGGTCTCGCCCACCATGATCACCGGCGCGAGCGAGCAGCAGCCGAGGCACGACACCTTCTCGACGGTGAACTGCCGGTCGGCGGTGGTCTCGCCGTTGCCGATCCCGATCTCGTCCCTGACCCCCTCGGAGATGTCCTCGGCGCCGGACACGTGGCAGGCGGTCCCGTGGCAGACCTTCACGAGGTGCTTCCCGACGGGCGTGAACCGGAACTGGGCGTAGAACGTCGCGACGCCGTAGATCTGCGTCAGCGGCACCCCCGTCTCCTCGTGGATCCGCTCCAGCCGCTCGCGGGAGAGGAAGCCGTCCTCCGCCTGGGCCTGCTGGAGCAGCGGGATCAACCTCCCCTCCTGCCCCCGGTACTGCATGTACTTGAAATCATACTTCCTTGTGGCCATCTGCCCTCCTCCCGTACCCGTACCCGTACCCGAGCCCGTACCCGTCCTAGTCGTGCGGAGTGTTCATCAACCGGTTCACCAGCCCGATCATCGCGTCGATGTCGCCGGCGCCCCCCAGCGCGTGCGCCCGGCATCCGCGGCGCGTGCAGAACTCCACGTACCCCCCGGCCTTCAGGTCCATCGACGCCATGGGCGCGTGGCACTGGCGGCACGGGATGTTCAGGAGCAGGCTCTGCTCGCACGTCGGGCAGCGCAGATCGATCACCGTGCCCTCGGGGATGTCGAGGTCGGTCTCGATCGAGTAGTCCCCGAAGACCGCGGACAGCGCGACGGGGCCTTCCTGGCCGGTGTCGCGGATCCAGCCGTTCAGCCGGATCCGGTTCCCCTGGGTCAGTTCCTCGCCGCAGTTCGGGCACGCCAGGTCGAGGAGCAGCAGGCTCTTGCTCATGGGACCTTGCCTCCCTGCGTGGCCCGGCAGCTGGGATCCCCCCGCCGCGCGACCCCGCTCTCGAGCGTCTCGATGTGGACGAACACGCAGTCGTCGATGCGCGCGTCGCCTGCGGCCACGTCCTCCGCGTGGGTCTCGCAATCCGGCGCGCCGCACGCCCCGCAGTCCTTCTTCGGGAGCTTCGCGAGCACCGCGGACTTCTCCTGCTTCAACCGCACGGCCTGGCGCAGATCCGTGGTGCGGGGGCGGACCGGACGCGCCCGGACGTCCTGCTCCAGGTCGAAGAAGTGCTCCCGGAACAGCGTGCGGACCTTCTCCTCCTTGACGGTGCTCTCGATGCCCGCGTTCTCGATCAGCAGCCGGAGCGTGCGGCGGGCGGCGTATCGCCCCTCGATCAGGAGCGGGCCCGACACGCACCCGTCCGGGCAGAGGTAGGCCTCGATGTAGTCCACCCCCTGGTAGATGCCCGACTCGATGCGATCGAACACGCGCGTCACGTCGGCGACGCCCGAGACGGCCATGGTGTTGCGGTTTCGCATCATCGCGCACTCGCCGCCGCCCGCGGCCCACTGGAGGCCGGCCGCGCAGGAGCGCGGCTCGTGCTCTTCGCGGGCCCCGGCCTTGATGGCCTTGAGCAGCCGTCCGTAGATCCCCGCGATGGACAGCGCCACGTCGATGTGGGACTCGGGCAGACCGACCGGCGCCGCGATCGACTGCATCAGCGCCGAGCACGGCGACAGGTAGAAGATCCCGATTTCCCCGGGGGAAAGGCCGCGTTCGGAAGCCAGCCTGCGGCGCACGAGCTTCGCGGCCAGCTCCCGCGGGGCCTCGATCGGGACGAGGTGGGGCAGGAGGTCCGGGTAGCGGATCAGGATCAGCCGCACGATCGCCGGGCACGTGACCGATATCTTCGGCCACGGGCCGCTGCACTCCGACAGCCATGTATCGACTGCGCGCGCGACCATCTCGCACATCCAGGACATGTCGTACCACGCGTCGAAGCCGATGCGGGTCAGGGCATCGAGCACCTGGGCCGGCCGCACGTCCCGGCCGAACTGCGTGAACAGGGTCGTGGAGGGCAGCGCGACCCGCAGCCTGAACCGGGACGAATCCGACGTCGAGGCATCGGGGGCCGAGTTGGCCCCGTGCCGGCAGCAGCGGATGCACTCGCCGCAGTCGATGCAGAGGTCCTGCTTCAGGGTGAGCCGGCCGCCGCGCACGCGGAGCGCCTTGGTCGGACAGGCCTGCGTGCAGGTGACGCACCCGACGCACTTCTCGCGCGCGTGGAGGATCGAGTGGCCCTGCGCGATTGCGTCCTTCATCGCCTCTTCCGTCAGGCAGTGAGCGAAACGGCGTAGCGCAGGGTGGTCCCCCGGCCGACCGTCGACTCGATTGCGAACCGGTCCGTGTTCCTGCGGATGTTCGGCAGCCCCATCCCGGCGCCGAACCCGCGCGCGCGCATCTCCGCCGTGGCCGTGGACCACCCCTCCTGCATCGCGAGCCCGATGTCGGGAATCCCCGGCCCGCGATCCGCCACCGCGACCTCGATCTCCGCCGACCGCACGACGAGGTCGAGGGTCGCCTCGTCCGCGTACATGATCACGTTCATCTCGGCCTCGAAGTTCGCTATCGACAGCCGACGGATCAAGCGCGGGTCGATCGAAAGCTCGCGCAGCACGGCCTTGACCCGGGTCGCGACGTCGCCGCCGTGCTCGAAGTCGCCGCCCCGCACGTGGAACGTCTCCCGGTAGAGTATCTCGTCCGCGGCCGGTCCGGCCAGGGTTTCGTCCGTCACGCCATCCCCCCGTCGTGCAGGGCCGCGCACGCGGCGTACATCGACATGGCCGTGGAGAGCACCGGGATCCCCCGCTGGTCCGCGACCGCGAGCACGTCGGGCGCCGGCCTCTTGCCGAGCACGAACACGATGCCGGCGAGGTCCGCGACGTCCGCGGTGTGGACCGACTGGACCCCGGTCAGCCCCGTCAGCAGCAGCATGCCGTGGGACGAGGCGTGGAGCACGTCGCTCATCATGTCCGCGGCGAAGCAGCCGGTGGGCTCGCGGCCGAGGTGGTCGCCGCCCGCGAGGACCTCGCAACGGAGGAGCGCTCGCACGTCGTCGAGGGTCATCGCGGCTCCACAAGCGCCCAGCGAGCCGCCGCGCGTCCTCGGTCCGCGCCGTTGACTCCGGCGCGGCCCGCCCGGACTCGAACGGGACGGGCGCGCGGCGGGAAGGCCCCTAACGGATGCCCGCCTCGAAGAGCCGCGTCGCGACCTGCCACGTGTCCATGGCGGTCGCGAACACCGGGACGCCCGCCTTGCCCGCGAGCGCCAGCATCTCGTCCGCGGGCCTGCGGCCGCGCGTCACGACGATGCCGGCGACGTCCACGAGGTTCGCCGCGGCGATCACGTTGTTGTGGACCTGGATCGTGACCAGGACGTTGCCGGCCTTCGCGTTCGCGATCACGTCGCTGACCATGTCCGATATGTAGACGCCGGTCACGACCTTCTCGGGGACCGTGGTCAGGGGCTCGAGCCCGAGCTTCTCGCCGACTTCACGGATCGTCATCGGGGCCACCTCCCTTTCGCGTCAATCCAAGGCCGTCAGCCCCAGGTCCACCATGACCTGGCCGTAGCTGAACTGCCTGCCGAGGTCGAAGCAGTCCGGCAGGATCAGGATCTTCTTGCCGGGCTCGCGGATCCGCTCGTTGAAGTAGCGGTTCAGGACCTTGAGCCGCTCCGCGGCGAGCGGGGCGCGCCGCCCGTCCGGGCCCTCCCAGGTCAGCGCCACGTAGACCTGGACCTTCTGGTCCGCGGCCACGTCGCCGATCACCGCGGGCTCGCTCCCGTCGCGGCACCCGGCCCACCAGACGAGCCCGAGCAGGTCCGCGAACGGGTGCGTCTCGCCGGTCTCGCGGTCCATCACGTCGAAGCGGAAGGACTGCGCGAAACCCGAGTACTTCCAGACCTTCGCACCCTCGCGGTACTCCTCGACGGGCGGGGTATCCTCGGTCGAGAAGTACGAGCGCATCGCGTTCGAGAAGCGCTCGTGCTCCACGACGATGTACCCGGGCCGGACGTTCACCATCTCGTACCGGAATGCGTCGTTCGCCGCTGCCATCGTCCGCTCCAGCGAGGCGCCCGCCGGTCGCGGGCGCGCGGGGAACTATACCCAAGAACCGGGTGGAGCGACAGGGGGACCGGACGCGCTGGCGCGGTCCTGATCGGGTTCAGAACGGCCCGTACGCGAACACGGGCGCGGACGACCCGGCCCTGAACAGCAGGAGCGCGCCGATCACGGCCGCGGTGAAGATCACGGGCCCGAGCCACCACTTCCTGCGGTCCTTCAGGAACCCCCAGGCCTTGCCGATCGGGCTCATCGCCGGCGCGCCTCCGCGGCGGACTGTACCACGCCGGCCAGGGCCTCCGCGATCCGGCGGTGGACCTCCTCGCGCGGGTGGCAGTGGTCCAGGAACAGGCGGTCGTCCGGGACCCCGTCCGGCGGGAGCGGCTGTACCGGCTCTCGGACGAGCAGATCCAAGCCGTGGAGGCCGGGGCATGGCGGGCGCAGCGCCTCCATGCCACCCCGGACCCGGTCAGTCCACCGCGGAGGCGGGGATGGACTCCACGCCCTTGGCGCGCCGCTCCGATCTCCTACCCCACGTCGCAGACGTTGTCCGAGCAGCGGGACCGCTGCGAGGTGCCCGCTCACAACCCCATGTATTCGCGGGCGAGCGACCGGCCTGCGGCGGTCAGGCCCAGGCACGGACCGGTGCGGGCGACCATGCCGCGGCGGACCGCGCGGCGCACGACCTGGCCGGTGAACGCGGCGTCCCACTCGAGGTGGCGGTGCACGCGGTCGGCCCGGCACTCCTCGGCGGCCTCGGGCCGGTCCTGGTGCTGGAGCAGGTGGACCGCGAGCGTGGCCTCGGCGAATGCCCACCGCTGGCGGCGGCGGCGCGCGATCGCGGCGAGCACGCCGTGGCTCGGCGAGACGAGGAAGGCGGCGGCGAAGACCAGGCCCGCGGCGGCGGCCATGCTCCCGGCGATCGAGGCGTCCAGCTCGCGCGCGGCCGCGTGGCCGGTGACCGCCGCGACCGCGCCGAAGGCCGCGGACAGGCCGATCATGGCCGGGAGCGAGTTCGCGATCATCCAGGCGGCCGCAGGGGGCGCGACCATCAGCGCCACCACGAGCACGGAGCCGACCGCGTCGAACGCGCCGACCGCGGTCACCGACACGAGCGCCATCAGGCCGTAGTGCATGGCGGCCGGAGCGAACCCGAACGCGGCCGCCAGCCCCGCGTCGAACGTCGTGAGCTTCAACTCCTTGTAGAACAGGAGCACGAACGCGACGTCGGCCAGGAGGATCGCGGCCATCTCCCACATCGCGCGGGGGCCGAGGTCCGTGCCCGCGACCACGAGGCGGTCGAGCGGCGCGAACGCAAGCTCGCCGAGCAGCACGGCGTCCGTGTCCAGGTGGACGTCGCCAGCGAATCGCGACACGAGGATGACGCCGATCGAGAACAGCGCGGGGAACACGAGGCCGATGCTCGCGTCCTGGCGAACGCGGCCTGTCCGGACGAGCGCCTCGACGAGGAGCACCGTCAGGAGACCGGTCGCGGCGGCGCCGACGAGGAGCAGCGGCGAGCCGAGGTCCCGGACCGCGAGGAACGCGACCACGATCCCGAGCAGCACCGCGTGGCTGATCGCGTCGGACAGCATCGCGACGCGACGCAGCACCAGGAACGTCCCGGTGACCGCGCACGCGACCGCCGTCAGGGTCGCGATCGCCAGGACCTCGACCTGGCCGCCGGTCAGCGTCATCGCGCCCCCCCGTCGCCCCCGCGGAGCCGCGCGGCCTCGTCGCGGCCGGCGTCCGTCAGGGCGAAGCCGCCCCCGACCGCGCGCACGAGCCCTCGCGCCGCCAGCAGCGCGAGCGTGCGGCGGGGGTCCACGCCCGCGCGGCCCAGGCGGAGGACCTCGGCGCTGTGGGCGTTCTCGTCCGCGTGGTGCATCGTGGCGTGCCCGGACTCCAGCGCAAGCATGTCGATCAGGACGGCCTCGGAGTGGATGCGGCGGCGCCTCTGCCAGGCCGCGACGGCGGCCCAGGCCAACCCGCGCCGCGGCGCGAAGGCCAGGGAGGCCGCCGCGATCGCCGTCGCGCACAGGACCACCGCCGGGCCGGTCGGGAGCCTGTCGACCGTGCTGCTGAGCAGCGCCCCCGCGGCCCCGGAGGCCGCCCCGAAGCCGGCGGAGATCCACACCATCGGCCCGAGCCGGTCGGTCCACTGGCGGGCCGCGGCGGCCGGCGCCACGAGGACCGCGCTCATCAGCACGACGCCCACCGACTGGAGGCCGATCACCACCGCCGCGACCGTGAGCAGGGTGAGCCCCGTGTCGAGCGCGCGCACGGGGAGGCCGATCCCGGCCGCGAACCCGGGGTCGAACGAGACCAGCTTGAACTCCTTCCACAGCAGCAGGACCAGGACGATCGCGACCGCGCCGACCCCGGTGACGGTCCGGACGTCCGATTCGAGCAGGGTCGCTGCCTGGCCGAACAGGAAGCGGTCGAGCCCCGCCTGGGCCGCGTCGCCGGACCGCTGGATGAACGTCAGCAGCACGAGCCCGAGGCCGAAGAAGGTGGAGAGCACGATGCCCAGGCCCGCGTCCTCCTTCACGCGCGGCGAGCGGACCACCCGGAGCACGACCAGGCTCCCCGCCCATCCCGCGATCGCGGCCCCGGCCGCGAGGACGGGGAGGTCCTTGCTCCCGGTCAGCAGGAAGGCGAGCGCGACCCCGGGCAGGGCGGCGTGGCTGACCGCGTCGCCGAGCAGGCCCTGGCGCCGGAGCACCGCGAATGCCCCGAGCACCCCGCCGACCGCGCCGACCGCGGCCGTGCCGAGCGTCACGGTCCGGACGGTGTAGTCGAGGAGCGGGGCCGCGAGGTCCATCACTCCCTCACGGGCGACGCCGCGAGGTCGCCGGTCTCGGGCCCGGTCGCGTCCCGCGGCACGAACGCGGTGCGCCCGCCGTACGCGGCGCGCAGGTTCTCCTCGGTGAACGCCTCGGACACCGGCCCGTCGGCGACGCGACGCACGTTCAGGAGCGCGACCCGGTCGAAGTACTCGCGCACGGTCTGGAGGTCGTGGTGCACGACGACCACCGTGCGGCCCCGCGAGCGCAGGTCGCGCAGGACGCGCACGATCGCGCGCTCGGTGGTCGCGTCCACGCCCTGGAACGGCTCGTCCATCAGGTACAGGCTCGCGTCCTGGGCGAGCGCCCGCGCGAGGAACACGCGCTGCTGCTGCCCCCCCGAGAGCTGGCTGATGTGGCGCGACGCGAACGGGGCCATACCGACCTCGTCGAGCGCGTCCGTCGCCGCCTTCCGCTCCGCCGCGCCGGGCGATCGGAACCACCCGAGCGAGGCGTACCGGCCCATGGTCACGACGTCGAGCACGGTCGTCGGGAAGTCCCAGTCCACGCTCCCGCGCTGCGGCACGTAGCCGACGATCCGGCGCTGCTCCGCGTACGGCCGGCCGTGGACGAGCACGCGTCCCGCGACAGGCCTGACCAGCCCCAGCACCGCCTTCATCAGCGTGGTCTTCCCCGCGCCGTTCGGTCCGAGCACGGCCATCAGCACCCCGGCGGGCACGTCCAGGTCCACGTCCCACAGCGCGGGCCGCTCCCCGTATGCGACCGTCAGGTCCTCCACGTGGAGGGCGAGGCTCCCGTCTGCGTCCTTCATCGGCTCCCTCCGGACGGCGCCGGCGACGAGCCGCCGGCTCCCAGCGCCGACACGATGGTACGGACGTTGTGCTCGACCATGCCGACGTAGGTCCCTTCCGGCGTCCCGTCGGGGCCGAGCGCGTCCGAGTAGAGGCTCCCCCCCGTCCCCGCCTCGAAGCCCCGCGCGCGCACCGCGGCGCGGAGAGCCTCGATGATCCGCGGCGACACCGACGACTCCACGAACACGGCAGGGACGCGACGCGACGCGACCAGGTCCGCGATCCGGGACACGTCCGCCGCGCCCGCCTCGGACGCGGTGCTGATCCCCTGGATCCCCGCGACCTCGACGCCGTACGCCCGGCCGAAGTACCCGAACGCGTCGTGCGCCGTCACGAGCAGCCGCTGCGGCTCCGGGACGGTCGCGACCTCGGCCCGCACCCGCTCGTGGAGCGCGGCGAGACGGTCCAGGTAGCGGGCCGCGTTCGCCCGGTAGGCCGCGGCGCTGTCCGGGTCGGCCTCGACGAGCGCGTCGCGGACCCGGCCGACCGCGAGCGCCCAGAGCGACACGTCGAACCAGACGTGGGGGTCGTGGGCGCCCCCCTGCCCGCCCGCCGCGATCAGCCGGTCCTCGGGGATCGCGTCCGTGACCGCGACGGTCCGCACGCCGCGCTGCGCCATGCGCTCCAGCACCTCGGCCATCCTGCCTTCCAGGTGCAGGCCGCCGTAGAAGACGACGTCCGCGGCGACCATGCGGCCCACGTCCCCCTCGCTCGCCTTGTAGAGGTGCGGGTCCACGCCCGGTCCCATCAGGCCGGCGACGCGCACGAGCCCGCCGCCGACCTCGCGGACCGCGTCCGCGACCATGCCGGTGGTCGCCACCGCCCGGAGCGGCTCCCCCGGGCCCCGCTCCGCGCGGACGTCGAACGACGCGGCGAGGCGGGTCCCGGCGACCCCGGCAGCGACCGCGAGCAGCGAGGCGAGCCCTACGAGGAGCCGGGTCATGGTCCCCCCTCCCCCGCGATCGGCCGCGTCCGGACCGCCTTCACGGAGTCCTCGACCGCCCGGGTCCGCACGTCGGGCGCCCAGCTTCAGCCAGGACCAAAGCTGGAACCGGAGCCCGGTTCGCGCAAGGCCCAGGCGTGCAACAGGCGGAACGCGCTGCGGATCCAGGGCAGGACGAGACGCGGGCCCGCCCCCCTTCAGCGGCGGAACACGTGGCCGCACGCGACCGGGACGCCCGCGCCGGCCTGCTGCGAGGTGCCGAGCCAGACGTCCGTCAGCGTGAGCCGGGCGTGCTCGTCGATCCCGAACGTGCCCTGCCCGTCCAGGTCCGCGGGCACGTAGTTTCCCCCTTCCGCCGCGAACGAGATCGTCCCGGCCGCGACCGAGAACTCGTAGGCGCCCCAGTAGTCCACGTACGTCTCGAACGGCGTCCAGGTCACGTTGAAGGTGCCGCCCGCGTAGAACAGCAGCTCGCCGATCGGGTCGGCGGGCTCCGTGACCTCGCCCGTGCCGCACGCGACCCGGGACTCCTCGCGCCAGATGCCCACGAGCGGGTTCGATTCGGGGGTGTAGACGTGCACGTCGATCGACAACGTCCTGCGGCCGGACTCCACGTCCGCGGTCACCGTGTACTTCGTGCCCGGGGCCGTGCCCGCCGCGACCTCGAACCGGCCGGTCACGGGGTCGATGGACGCGCCCTCGGCCGGGGTCGCGGACCACGTCACGCACGCGTCGACCGGCTCGAGGTAGACGCAGCACTCGACCTTGCCCACCTCGAAGTCGATGACGCCGCCCGGCTGGACCTGGAGCATGGGCGCAAGCGAGATCCGCAGGTTGTCGAGCACGGCCGGGTCGAGCGGCGGCTTTCCGCACCCGGGGGCGTCGGCGGAGGCATCCGCCGGGAGGTCGGCCTGGACCTCCGGCGCGGCCTCGGCGACCGGGTCGGAGGTGGGGTCGGCGGGGGTGTCCGCGGCGGCGTCGGCGGCGATCTCGGCGGCAATGTCGGAGGCAGTCTCGGCGGCAGGGTCCGCCGGCACGTCGCCCGGCACGTCCGGCGCGGCCTCCGAGGCGGCGTCGCCCGGGCCGCCCGCAGCGGCCTCCTCGCACCCGGGGAGCACGGCCAGCGCCACGGCGAGCGCCACGAGCAGCGCGATCACGTCGGCCTCCATCGAGCGGCCGGAGGGATTGTACCCCGTGTTCCGCCGCCTCGTGGGGGACAGCGGCGCGCGAGGCCGGCGGGCGACGCGTCACGGATCGCGGCGCAGGTGAGCGGGTACGGGCTCGGGGCTCGGGGCTCGGGTACGTGGGCGCCGGCATTTGACGGCGGATTCCGCTCCCCCAAATCGTCGGTCCGACGCAGCCGGGGGCGAGCGGATGGCCGAGCGGTTTCGCGGATCCCCTTTGCGGCCCCCGGGCCGCAAAGGGGGCCCAAGGCGGCCGCAACGAAAA
>VGRB01000007.1 GCA_016875475.1 Deltaproteobacteria bacterium | reverse complement strand
ACCTCGAGTTCCTGTGCGGCGGCGGACGGGAAGAAGTCCGCGGGGTCGAGGTCCTTGGCGAAGGGGTAGCGGGTCATCCCGAAGTGCTTGCGGTACATCAGGAAGCCTCCTTGGCGCTGGGGCCGGCCAGGTCGGCGAGGCGCAGGCCGGGCGCGGGCGGCTCGACGGGCGTACCGCCGACCTCGGGCTCCGGGACGGGCGTCTTGTCGGCCGGGACGAGGGTGAAGGACGGGCGGTTGCGCTTGACGAAGCAGTTGGCGTAGGCGTCCACGAGACGGGCGTCGTGGACGTGGCGCCCGCCATGCCAGACCTGGACGGCACGGCCGCGCCGGGACGGGTCATAACGCAGGGTCACGGTCTCGCGCACGAGGGAGGCGTCGACCTCGTAGACGAGCCCGTCCAGGCTGACGGTGCGGTCCCGCTGGACGACGCGCTTCACCTCGGCGAGGAAGAGGTCGTCGAGATCCTGCGAGCCGGGCAGGTAGCGGACCTCGTCCGCGACGCGCGCCCAGCGATCGAGCGGCGTCTCGTTGTCGAGGCCGCGATGCGGGGTCAGGTGGTAGATGCCCTCGATCCAGGCGCCGAGGCGGGCGTTCAGGGCGTCGAGGTCGCGCAGGTCGGCGTCGGTGAGCAACGGCAGGAGCTGCATGCGGACCGTGCGAAACCAGCGTTCCTGCTTGCCCTTGGCCTGGGGGTGGTAGGCGCGGGCGTGGATGAGCGTGATGCCGAGCTTGGCTGTCACGAGTTCGAGCCGGTGCGAGCGGAAGGCGCTGCCGTTGTCGACGAAGAGCCGGCGCGGGCAGCCGCGGCGCAGGATCGCGGTCTTGAGGACGGGCAGGTACGCCTCGGTGTTCTCGGACAGGGCGAAGGCGGCGTGCGGGATGACGCGGGTGGCGTCGTCGAGCATGGCGATCAGGTAGGTCTTGCGGCGCTGCCGCCCGACCGTGACGGCGGGGCCGTGCATCACGTCGCTCATCCAGAGGTCGCCCGCCTTCTGGAAGGCGAAGCGCCGGTGGTCCTTTCCCGAGGGCTCCTCCTGCGCCTTGTGCATGAGCCCGTGGCGCGACAGGAGCCGGTGGACCGTGGACGGAGCCAGGACGATGTCCGCCTGGACCGCGCCGCGCTCGCGGGCCGCCTCGATGACCATCCGGACCGAGTAGTTGGGATGCTCGTCCTTCAAGGTCAGCAGGGCGTCCGCGACCTGTCGCGGGATGGTGCGGGACTGGCCGGCGTCGCCGCGCCCCCGGGGCAGGAGCGCGTCGAAGCCGCCCCGCCGATAGGCGCGCAGCCAGTCGCGCATCGTCTCGACCGCGACCCGGGTGCGCAGGGTGCCCGGGATGCGGTAGTCCTGGCGCGCCTTCTCGCGGATCCGGGCGTAGAGCCTCGGCCCGTCAGGCACGTCGTGCACCAGGTCCGCGATCACCCCGTAGCGAAACAGGGCAATCTCTCTTCGAAGCCGTTCGTCCATGCGTTGCCTCCTCCTTGAGCGTGTCCGGGCGGACCCGTTCCGCCCAGGGGAGGCGTGTACCGCGCTCAGCCCGGCGGGTCTGGCCCCGTGTGTTGTTGCACCGCGCTGGGCCGGGGCCGGCGCCTCGCGGGCCGGGGGCCGAAACCGAGAGGGGGCGGCAGGCTGCACAGGTGCGGACCGGCCTTCTCACGCAGGGCCGGCAGTGCCCACTCCACGCCGAGCGCGGCGCGGACGGACAGGACGGAGGGCTGACACCCCGCGAGGAGCATCGGCAGCAGCCCGATGAGGGCGCGCAGAGCCGCTTGGACGGCCCGCACGCGCCGGCGTGTCCATCGCAGGGCACCGGCCGTTTCCAACTCCGGCCGGACCCGCGTCGCCACGGCCTCCCGCGTGCCGCCGCTCTCCACTTCCGCGACGACCCGTTCCACCTGGCTCAGGCTTCCCGGCAGCCTCGACGAAAAGCAGTCGGCCAGGAGGCTGACCGTCATGCGTGCCGTCGGGCAGTACCAGCGCGGGATCCTGGCGCCCACCGGGTGCTTCCTCCGGTAGGTGCCGTGCCGGCGGAAGCCGCAGCCTCCTTCCGGGTGGAACGGGCAGCACGAAAGCCTTGCGTGCCGCCAGTACTTGCTGCTAAGGAGGCGGCAGGTATTTATTTGGACAAGTGGACGTGTGACTGCTACCTTCGGCAGTCATGGTGGCGACTGGTGGAACGGTCGGCGGATGGACGGCAAGTGGACGCGGGCGGCGGTTGCGTGCCATGCTCGTTACTGCGATGGATCGGGAGCAGGAGATCCGGGCGAAGTGGAGTGCGGTCGCGCGCAGGCTCAACGAGCGCGAACGTCGGCAGTGGGCTGCAAGCGAGTGCCTGGCACTGGGTCCGGGGTCAATCTCGTTGGTCTCACGAGCCACTGGGCTGTCGCGCATGACGGTGTACGCGGGCCTACGGGAGGTTGACCGGCCCGGGGGGGCCAGTGGCGGGACGACCTCGACGAACGCGGGCACCGCCCGCGTCCGTAGCGCTGGCGCGGGGCGCCCGAAGACGGAGACGAAGTCGCCGGAGATCGTTGCTGCCCTGAACCAGTTGGTCGAGCCGACAACCCGCGGCGACCCCATGAGCCCGTTGCGTTGGACGCTCAAGAGCACGCGCGTGCTTTCGCAGGAGTTGGCCCGGCAGGGTTTCGCGGCCAGCCACACGACCGTCGGCGTGCTGCTGCGAGGGATGGGCTACAGCCTCCAATGCACACGGAAGACGCGCGAGGGCTCGCGGCACGAGGATCGCGATGGGCAGTTCCGGCGGATCAACGATCTGGTTTCCGACTACCAGCGCCGCCGCCAGCCGGTCATCTCTGTGGACGCCAAGAAGAAGGAACTCGTGGGCGACTTCGCCAATCGAGGGAGGGAGTGGCAGCCGAAGGGACGGCCGGTCGCGGTGCGCGTTCACGACTTCATGGACGAGGACCTCGGGAAGGCGATTCCCTATGGCGTCTACGACCTGACGCGAAACGACGGGCTGGTCAGCGTGGGTGTCACCCACGACACCGCGGAGTTTGCGGTGGCCACCATTCGCCGCTGGTGGCAGGACATCGGCCAGCTGGCCTACCCGAAGGCGACGAATCTGCTCATCACGGCTGACGGCGGAGGCAGCAACGGCGTTCGGGTCCGGCTCTGGAAGGTGGAGCTACAGCGCTTCGCGGACGAGGCAGGGCTCACGATCCGGGTCGCTCACCTGCCCCCGGGTACGAGCAAGTGGAACAAGATCGAGCACCGAATGTTCAGCCGGATCACGCACAACTGGCGCGGCCGGCCGCTGGCATCGCTCGAAGTCATCATTGGCCTGATCGGCGCAACGACCACCACGAGCGGCCTACGCATCAAGGCGGTGCTCGACGATCGCAGGTACGAGAAGGGCCGCAGCGTGTCAGACGCGGACATGAATGCACTCGCGCTCGTGACCGATCGCTTCCACGGGGAGTGGAACTACTCGCTTCGACCGCGTCAGATCAAGGGCTGAGTTGTCCATGTAATTGGCTGCCGCGTCCTTTCCATGACCTTGTACAGGCCCGGCCGGGTCAGTCCGAGGTCCCGCGCGGCCGCAGCCACGTTCCCTCCCGCGCACGCGAGCGCAGCCTCGATGGTCCGGCGCTCCGCGTCCTCGACCGCGGCCTTCAGCGTGCCGTCCGCGCCCGGTCCCGGCGCGCCGCGCGGCTTCACCGCGGGCGAGAACGCGTCCGACCGGATCGGCTCGCCGTCCGCGGTCAGCGCGACCGCGCGCAGCACCTCGTTCTCCAGCTCGCGCACGTTGCCGGGGAAGTCGTGGGACTGGAGCGCGGCGAGCGCCTCGGGCGCGAACCCCGGGACCCGCCGCCCGGTCCGGCGGCAGGCCCGCGCGAGCATGAAGTGCGCAAGCACCGGCACGTCCGCGCCCCGCTCGCGAAGCGGCGGGATCCGCGCGGTCACGACGTTCAGGCGATAGAGTAGGTCGGCCCGGAACAGCCCCGCCTCGACCGCCCGGCCGAGGTCGCGGTTCGTGGCCGCGAGCACGCGCACGTCCACGTTCCGCGGCCTGTTGGCGCCGAGCCTCCGGACCTCGCCGTCCTGGAGGAAGCGCAGGAGCTTCGGCTGGAGGTCGGGCGGCATCTCGCCGATCTCGTCGAGGAGCACGGTCCCGCCGTCCGCCTCCTCGAACAGCCCGGCCCGGTCCGACGCGGCGCCGGAGTACGCGCCGCGCACGTGGCCGAACAGCTCGGATTCGAGCAGGGTCCCGGGCACGGCCGCGCAGTTGAAGGCGACGAACGGGCGCCCTGCGCGACGGCTCCACCGGTGCACCGCGCGCGCCAGAACCTCCTTCCCGGTCCCGGTCTCGCCGACCAGGAGCACGGGCACGTCCGCTGGCGCGACCCTGCGGCACAGGTCCGAGACCTCGCGGAAGGCGGGCGACGCGCCGATCGGGTCTTCCGGAGCCTCGCCGCCCCGGCCGCCCGCGCGCAGGTCGCGCACCTCGCCCTCGAGCCGGTCCCGCGCGGCCTCGGCCTCGCGCCGGAGCGACAGCGCGCGCGCGGCCAGCGCGAGCAGCGAGGCCGCGACGGACAGCGGCTTGACGCAGCCGCGCGGCAGGTCGGCCGCGGTCCACGCCGCGATCACCCCGTGCCAGGTCCCGGCCGCGATCAGCGGCGCGACCGCGGCGGTCCGGGCGCCCGTCGCGGCGACGCTCCCGGTCGCGGGCAGGGCGGCGCCTCCCTCCGCCAGCAGGACCGCGTCCCCGCGATCCCCGGCGGCCGAGGCGAGGCCGTCCGGGACCGGGTCGCCCGCGGACTCGGAGAAGCCCGACCCCGCCACCGTGACCCCGGCTTCGGCGCCCGGCAGCAGCGCTCGCAGGAACGCGGCGGCCGCCGAGGCAAGCCCGGCAGGGGTCGCCGCGGAGATCGCACGCGCGGCCAGCGCCGCGGTCGCGTCGGACGGGTCGGACAGGAGGTCCGGCGCGGGCGCGGACGCGAGCACGGTCCGTCCACCGGCCGCGGCCGGCGCGAAGGGCGAGGGCGCGTCCTCGATCCGCAGGCGGACGGGCCGGTCCGCGGCTCCGACGAGCAGCTCGTCACCGGGCTCGATCGGCACGGCGGTCCCGGGCGGCAGGCGGACCGGCGGGCCGCCCGCCTTCGACAGGGCCGACCCGTTGAGGCTCCCGAGGTCCGTGTACGACCAGCCCGCGGCCCCGGCCTTGAAGAACCCGTGGCGGCCGGAGACGGCCGGGTCGTCCAGCACCACGTCGCACGCATCGTCGCGCCCGACGATCGCGTCGTCGCGCGAGAGCGTGTGCAGGCCGCCGTCGGCCCGGGTCAGTCGGATGGCCATGTCGCCTCCACGCGCACGCCGCCGGTCTCGCCCCCGGGCGCGAACTCCCGGGCGACGAAGTACGCCCCCACCCCCGCGCCGACCACGGCCGCGCCGATCGCCGTCCAGAACCACCACTGCCGGACGAGTGGCGTCCTCGGAGGGCTCGGCGGCGGCTCGACCGGCACGGTCCCGGGGGCGTCCGGCGAGCCCCACCTCGCGGGGCCGTTGCCGCGGAGGTCGAAGGCCTCGACCCAGATCCCCACCCCCGGCTCGGCCACGAGGGGCGCCGGCACCTCGCCCGTCCACACCACCCCGTCCCCGGTCGCGAGCTGGACGCGCGCCGGCGGCGTCCCGGCCACGAAGAGCGTCACCCCGCCGACCCCGCTCTCGTCGCGCGCCTCGACCTCGACGCGGATCGCGGCACCCGGCCGGCCCGTGCCGGTCTTGACCGCGATCGCAGGAGGGCGCCGGTCCGGCATTCCGGCCCGCGCGCGGGCGAGCTCCTCGACCCAGGCGGGAGGCCACGCGCCCGCCGGGGGCTCGAATTCCGGGGACGATTCGAGGAGCGCGCGCAGGTGGACGATCGCGTCGCCCTTCCGGCCCTCCGCGAGCGCGACCTCCGCGGACAGGCGGAGCGCGATGGTCCTCCGGGGGGGGTCGAGCCGGTCGAAGGCGGCGCGGGCCGCGGCCAGCTCCGCCTCCGCGCACGCGTAGTCGAGCGCCGCGATGCAGGTCCGGGCGCGGTCGATCCGCGCGGCCGGGGCGACGTCCTCCGCGGCGGCGGGCAGCGCGCCGAGCAGCAGGACCGCGAGGGCGGCGGACGTCATTCGCATCCGCCCTCCGATCCGTAGGGGTCGAGCACGCGCAGCGCCCCGTCGGGGGCCGGGAACAGCAGCCGCGACCCGCCCGGGAACCCCGAGAGCAGCCGGCCGATCTGCCCCGCGACCGCGTGCGCCGCGGTCCCGCCGAGGTGGAGGGCGGTGACCGAGCCTCCCGCCTCGCTCCACGCGAAGGCGACGTCCCCCTTCGAGTCGAGCCGCAGCGCGTCGGGCACGGCCGCGGTGCCGCGCTTCGGGGTCGGCTCGCCGTCCGGCCCGACCCCGATCACCCCGGGCGCCGCGCCGCCGCACGCCACGGCCGTCCAGTCGCCCCGGGCCGCCACCGCGACCGGATCGCAGTCGGAGAGCTTCCTGAAGAGCACCTCGTCGTCGTCCGCGGTCACGAGGAACCCGTCCCGGGCCGCGAGCGCGACCCGGTCCCCCGCGGCGGTCATCGCGACCGCCTCCGAGTCGCCGAGCGCCTCGACCGTCGCGCCGTCCCGCAGCAGCACGGTCTTCCCGTCGCCCCCGGCCAGCACCCACGGCACCCCGCCGGCGAACGCCACGTCCCTTACGGCGAGGCCCTGCGGCAGTGCAGGCCCGGGCGTCACGGTCCCGTCCGCGAGCCCGACCCGCTCGATCGAGCCGTCCGCGCCGTCCGCGCCGTCCGCATACGCGACCCAGGCGTGCGTGCCCCCGGGCTCCGGGGCGAACGCCAGTGGGGACCGGGACAGCGGGTGCGTGATCCCGGAAAACGCGCAGCCCGCGCCGCGGAGGGGCCGGAGGTAGCCCGCGATCCCGGGGATGCCGGCGCAGGTCGCGAACAGGAGCACGTCCGCGGTCCCCGGGATCGGCTCCGCGGCTTCGAAGGCGAGGCCGAGGCAGGGCACGTCCGGCCTCACGGTCACGGACCCGGGCTCCGACGCGAGCACCCGCGCGGGCGCGACCGCCGACCGGAGCCCGCAGGCCCGGACCCGCACCTCGTCGCCCGCGGCGCCGGCCGGGACCCGCGCGACCACGCGGTCGCCGGCCCATTCCACGACCTCGAGCGCGACCCCGTCGAGGGTCACCTCGTGTGCGCCGATCCGATCCCCGAAGCCCGTCCCGGTCACGGTGAGGTCGGCCCCGCCCGGCGCGGCTGGATCCGGGGATACCGTGGCGATCTCGGGTGGTTCCACCGCAGCCGAGAGCGGCACGGCAACGGCCGTCACCTCGCCGGCCGCGACCACGACCGCCCCCGACTCGCCGGCGAGCCGGCGGACACCGTCGCGGCCGACCCAGGCGCGCACGCGGTACCGGTGTCCCGCGGGCAGACCGGCGAACTCCAGGACCTCGCCGCAGGCCGCGGTCACGGACGAGACGGTCCCGCCGCCGTCCGCGTCCAGGAGGTCCGCGCCCGCCTCGGTCGCGCAGAAGTCCGCGCACCGGTCCGGGTCCGCGGCGAGGGCGAGCCGGATCGAGGCGCCCCCGCTCCCCTCCGCCGAGCAGGCGGAGACGGCGGCGAGCAGGACGGCGGCGGCGAGCGGCCCCCTCATTCCCTTTCCACGAACAGGGTGAAGCCGAACGAGGCGCCCGACGCGTCCTCGAGCGTGCAGGCGACCTCGCGATCGAGCGGCAGGCCGAGCACCGGGGTGGTCCCGAGGTCCCGGCCGCCGCACTTCGCCGAATAGTACCGCCCTTCCGGGGCGCCGATCGAGGCGGTGAGCCGATCGCCGGATCGCACGACGCGCACGCTCGCCGGGAGGCCGTCCGGGCCGCCGCGGAGCGAGACCACGTGCGCGCCGTCGCCCAGGGGCTCGGACCGGCCTGGAGCGAGGAAGCGCCAACCCGTCCCCGAGACGTGGACGGGGGTGCCTCCCGCCGGCCCGACGCGCAATCGGACCGCGGTCGGTCCGGGTTTCGGCAGCCGCGTCGTCCCCGGCGCGGCAGGTCCCTCGGCGGCCCGCCGAGCGGCCGGGGCGGGGGCGGAATGGGGACGAGGATCGGGATGGGAGGGGGGATCGAACGCGGGTACGGGCTCGGGCTCGGGGACGGGTTCGGGGACGGGGACGGGGACGGGGACGGGGTCGACCGAGGCTGCAGGGGGATCCGGGGACACCCACCGGACGCCTGCCGCAACCGCGATCGCCGCGACCGCGATCGCCGCGACCGCCGCCGCCGACCACCACCCGGCTCGGCCGCGGCGCCGCGGCCTCGCGACGACCGGCTGCGATGCCGGCGCGAGCGTCCGGCCGGCTCGCACCGGGCCGGTCGTCGCGCCCGCGGCCGCGGCCGCGAGCGCCGCCGGGTCGGGTGCGGCGCCCGCCGACCCGACCACGAGGGCGAGCCAATCGCGGCAGCCACCGGGGCGACGGGCCGGGTCGGGCTCGAGCGCGGCGAGCACCGCCGCGTCGAGCGCAGCCGGCAGGTCGGGGCGGACCGCGGACGGCGGCGCGGGCAGCACGGCGCGGGCGCGGATCAGCTCGGCCACGCCGACCATGCCGGCGGGGCGGGCCGGGACCCCGGTGAGCACCTCGTAGGCCACGAGCCCGGCCGCGAACAGGTCGGTCCGGTCGTCCACGGGGCCGCCGGAGAGCTGCTCCGGCGCCATGTACGCGAGCGTGCCCTTGAGTCCCGCGAGGCTCGGGGCGTCCGCGGCGCCGACGCGCACCACGCCGAGGTCCGCGACCTTGACCTCGCCGGCCCGGGACACGAGCACGTTCGATGGGTTGACGTCGCGGTGGACCGCGCGGAGCGGCGCACCGTCCGCTCCCCGCGCCTCGTGGATCGCGGCGAGCCCGAGCGCCACGCCCTCGACCGCGGCGAGGCCGGCACCGAGCGGGAGCGGCTGCCCGCGGCGCGCCCGGTGGACGAGGAGAGTCGCGAGGTCCGGGCCGTCCACGTACTCCAGGAGCAGGCAGTCCGGGCCGCCGCCGAGCAATCGGACCACGTGCGGGCTCGATACGCGGGCGAGCACCTCGCGCTCGCGCGCGAACAGGGCGGCCGCGGCGGCGTCGAGCCCGGGCAGGAGGCGCTTCGCGACCAGCAGGCGCGGCGGCGAGTCGAGGCTCTCGCACAGGAACAGCTCGGCCATGCCGCCGACCGCGATCCGGCGGACCACGCGAAGGCCGGGGATGATGGGGAAGATGCCTTCCACGGGTTGGGATCGTAGCGCATTCGGAGCGGCGCGCCGCACGCACGCCTCGCGGCGCTGCGGCCCGAGGGCGTGCGGTGCGCCGGTCAGCCCCCGAAGTCGGCGTGGTAGACGACCTCCTCGGTCGGGAGCGTGAACGGGACCTCGTGGCAGAAGGGGTCCACCACGTCCTGGCCCGCCGGGCCGTCGGAGACCTTCCAGCCGAAGCAGAACTCGGCCACGTGGTCCCCGGGCAGGGCGGGCGCGGAGACCCAGCAGCCGGCGTCCGGGTCCATCGCCCACGCGCGGCCGTCCCAGGTCAGCCAGACCGAGCCCCGGTACGACGTCCCGGTGATGTTCTCGACCTTGTGGAAGGCCTCGTCGCAGACGCCGCCGGGCTCCTCGCCGCAGACCGGCGACGAGCAGAGCGGGAACAGGTGCAGCGGCTCCCCGCCCTTCGGCCTCACCTTCACCCACGCGGGCAGGCCGAACGAGTCCGAGGACTGGACGAACACGTCCTCGGGCACGTCGGTGGAGTACCGGATCCCGAGGTTGACCGGCGTGGGCGAGTACGTGGCGCGATTGTCGGCCACGATGCGGCCGGCGAAGCCGGCGCCGGCGACCTCCAGATCGACGTCGACGAGGTCCAGGCTCGCGGGCCCGAACGCGGCGAAGTCGACGCAGCCGTCCGCCTTCGTGACCGCGAGGTCGGTCCCGTAATCCCAGCCGCAATCCGCGTCCGTTCCGGTCTTCACGATCACGTACGGGAAGTGGTCCGAGAAGTCGTGGCAGTGCGCGCGGAGCGCGTGGTCCGTGTTCGAGAAGTCCCAGACGATGGTCGCGCAGGCGTGCTTCTCCGGGTCCCGGCCGGACACGGCGAAGCGGACGGAGCCGATCGGGAGGCCGTAGAACGACAGGGTCGCCGGCGCCAGCCGGATCTCGTCGGCCGGGGCCGCGTGGCACTCGACCTGCGAGCCCTTGCACTCGCAGGTGCAGCCGTCCGCCGTCTGCGGCCCCTCGAACCCGTCGCACACCGCGCACATCAGCGGCGGGCAGGGCGAGAAGTCCTCCGGGTCGGGCCTGCACTTCCACCCGCCGTCGCAGACCTCGCCGGGCAGGGGCATGCCCCAGCAGGTGCCGGGCGGGCAGTCGGACATGAGCACGGTCCCGTCCGGGCACGTCCACCTGCCGGCATCGCAGGCGGGCTCCTCGATCCAGTCCGATCCGCACCCGTGGGCGCACCATGGCTTCGGCCGGGGACAGGCCGGCGCGTCCGGGGCCGGGTCGCCGGGCGGGTCGGGCGGGGGCAGGTCCGCCAGGATCTCGGGCGCCGCGTCGGGCGCGACCTCCGGCGCGACATCGGCGGGCGCGTCCGGCGCGGCCTCGGCCGGGACGTCGATCGTCGCCGCGACGTCGGACGCGAGGTCGGTGCCCCCGGCGCCGCCGCTCCCCTCCGAGCACCCGATCGCGAAGAGCGCCGCGAAGCCGACGGCGACCGCCTTCATGATTCCCCTCCCGGACCGACGGGCGGATGGTACGGGATCACGCCCCCCCGTCGCCAATCGCCTCGGACGCGAGCGCACGGATGCGCTCCCGCCACTCGGAGGGCACGAGGGCGGCGGCGCGGAAGGCGGCCGCGGGACCCGGACCGGCGGCCTCCGCGACCCTGCGGACCGCCGCGACCGCGCCGGGGTAGAAGTTCATGGGGTCGAACTCGACCTCGGCCGCCCCGCGCGACCGCGCCGCCGAGGCGATCGCCGCGATCGCGTCGGGGTCGTCGGTCAGCCCTGGCAGGATCGGCGCGACGAAGACCCAGGTCCGGATCCCCGCCGCCGCGAGCCGCGACAGGGCCGCGAGCCTGCGGGACGGCGGCGCCGCGCCGGGTTCCAGCACCCGCGCGAGGCGGTCGTCGAGCGTGGTCACCGTGAACCCGACCGAGGCCGTGGAGTCGCCGAGGAGGCCCCCGAACGAGCGCAGCAGATCGAGGTCCCGGACCACGAGGTCGGACTTCGTGAGCACGCGGGGCGCGAGCCCGGTTCCGGCGATCGCCTTGAGCGCGGCGCGCGTCAGGCCGTGCACCGACTCGGCCGGCTGCCACGCGTCGGTCACGCTCGCCAGCATCACCGTGCCGGACGCGCGGGCGGCCTGCCGGGCGAGGACCGCCGGCAGGTTCGCCTTGGCCTCGACGAACGTGCCCCACGGCTCGTCGTGGCCCGTGAAGCGCTTCATGAACGAGGCGTAGCAATACACGCACGCGTGGGTGCAGCCCACGTAGGGGTTCACGCACCAGTCCATGCCCGGGATGCCGCAGCGGTTGAGCGCGCTCGCGCAGCTCACCTCGCGGGCGGCCTTCATTCCCGGTCCCCCCCGGACCACCGGTTGCCGCCTCCGACGTACTGCACGCGCGTCCCGCCCGCCGAGGACGCGACCTCGAACCGGTGTCCCGCCGCGGTCCGGACCTCGCTGTGCGGGAAGCCCGTGACCCGGCTGACCGCGGCCGGGCCGCGCGAGAGCAGGTCGTCGTCCGACCCCAGGAAGGACGCCTCGTCCGCCCGGAGGCGATCCGCAACCTGCGAAGCGGCCTCGGAGATCGCCGCCTCGTACGCCGCGTCGAACGCGGCCAGGAAGTCGCGCCGGACGCGCTTCAGGTCCGTCGGGTTCACGAACAGGCCGGGCTCGATCCGGGCCTCCGCGTCGCCGAACAGGCGCGCCGCCATGGCCGGGGAGAACCCCTCGTTCCGGGACGGCTCCGCAGGCACCCCGGTCGCGACCTCGTGCGTGAACCGCCCCAGCCGCAGGGTCGCCACGAGCCTGCCGGGGTGAAGCTCGATCCGCTCGAAGCGCGGGCGCGGGGACTCGCCCCGGGCGGTCGCGGGCGGGAGCCGGCCAGCGCGCTCGTACTCGACGCGGACCGCGTCCGACGAGTGGACCGCCACGGCCAGGACGCGCCGCGCCTCCGGCACCTCGACCTCCACGTCCGCGCCCGCGGGCAGGCGGAACACGGTGCGGCCCCGCCTGTCCCGAAGCTCCGGGATCGAGACCGGCGCGAAGTCGCGCGCCCCGGCCGCGGCCGCGACCGTCAGCAGGAGCCCGTCCCGGACGTTCAGCGCCACGGGCGCGCGGAAGCGGAGGCGCGTCCCGGTCGCGGTCCGGGCGGCGTCGAACCGGCCCGCGTCGAGCCCGCGGTGGCCGGGGAAGTCGGGGTCGATCAGGTCGGAGGCGTCCCGGCGCCCCTCGAAGAAGGCCGCGGTGCGCGGGCGGCAGAACAGGACCGACACGTCGCGGTGGAACTCGGCCAGCTCGGCGGGGGCCAGGCCCGGCGGGTCGCGGTCGAGCGCGCGGCGGATCCAGCGCGTCACGCACCCGACCCAGGCCGGGGGCTTCAGCCGCCCCTCGATCTTCAGCGAGGCGACGCCGATGCGCGCAAGCTCCGGCACGTGCGGCACGAGGTCCAGGTCCTTCATCGAGAACGGGTGGCCGGCGTCGCGGCCCGAGGCGTCCGTGAAGGGCAGGCGACAGGCCTGCGAGCACGCCCCGTGGTTGCCCGACCGGCCGGACACCGCGTGCCCGAGCAGGCACATGCCCGAGACCGCGAAGCAGAGCGCGCCGAAGACGAAGACCTCCGCCTCCACGTCCGGGACCTCGGCCACGAGCGCGGCGATCTCGTCGCGGGACATCTCGCGCGCCAGGATGACCCGCGCGCACCCGAGGTCGCGCATGCGCCGCGCCGCGGTCGGCCCCGCGACGCCCGCCTGGGTGCTCGCGTGCACGGGCAGGTCCGGGAAGAGGTCGGCGGAGGCGCGCATCAGCGCGGGGTCGCGCAGGATGACCGCGTCCGCGCCGCCGAATCGCGCCGAAGCGAGCGTGCGCGCGGCGTCCGCGACCGTGTCCGGCCGCAACGGCACGTTGAGCGCGACGTGCACCCGGGCGCCGCACGCGTGGGCGAAGTCCGCGACGCCGGGGAACTGGGCCTCGGTCAGGTTCCGGGCCCTCGCCCGCGCGTTCAGGGGGCCGAGGCCGACGTAGATCGCGTCGGCGCCGTTCGCCAGAGCCGCCTCGATCGCCTCGACGCTCCCGCCGGGCGCGAGCAGCTCGGGCCGGTTGTCGGGATACCGCCGCATCGGGGCGGATTGTCGTCAAAACCGCGGCGACATGGCAACCCGGGCCTGGCTCGAACGGCCCGCGGCCACGAGTATTCCGGCGTGAAGCGAGGCGGCGCAGGCGGCTACTCCGGGAGCGCGGAGCACCGCTCGATCACGATCCGGACGGACTTGATCTTCTCGACGATCCGCTTGCCTTCCGGGGTGTCGGGGTTCAGGGCGTTCGCCTCGACGTGGCGACGGTAGCCCTCGCGGGCGCGGGCCGCGCGGTCGAGCGCCTTCTTCTTCGCGCCGTGGAAGACCTCGGGGTCGGCCACGAAGACGTCCTGCGCCGTCGAGAAGGCGGCGAGGTGCATGCAGAGCTGCGCCTGGTAGAGCGCCGTGTCCGCGGCCGCGAGGTGGTCGTCCGTGCCCTCCAGCAGGCCGAGGAGGTCGTCGCACAGGACGGACAGCTTCTTCATGATCGGGACGCGCTCGGTGCGCTGGGATGCGAGCAGGCGGCCGTAAGCCTGGATGGCCGCGTAGATGCGCGCGGACGCGGTCTTCCTCGACCCGCCGCGCTTCAGGCAGTCGCGCGCGGCCATCTCGTTCGCGAGCGCGAGCTTGGCCGGGTTCCCGGTGCGCGAGAAGATCTGGATCGCCTGGCCGTACTTGCCCTGCTTCATCGCCTGGTCGCCGAGCTGCTCGGCGTCCTCGGGCTTGCCCTTGGCCGCGAGCGTGAAGGCCGCGGTCTCGAAGCGCTTCTCCTTGATCGCGCCCTGGATGAACGCGCCGGTGCTCTTCCGCACCTCGCGCGCGGCGGCCGGGTCGGCCGCGTCCCGGACCGACTCGAACCGCGCGAACCGGTCCACCTCCGCGCGAAGCGCCTCGACCTTCTCCTCGCGCCGCGTGAAGAGCCTCTGCCAGAAGGACCTGCCGCGCTCCGTTGCCACCGGTGCCCCTCGTCTTCCGAACGCCGGAAACATGACGCATCGGCAGGGGGGTGTCAAGGCATCGAAACCTGCGGGCCCTGCCCTGACGCGCGCTGCCCTGGGCATTCCGCGCTGTCGCCCGGCCCGCCCGACAGGCCCCAGGGGCATCGATCGGAGGGGGGCGCGGCTCGCCCCCCTGCCCGTCGCCCCGCGTTGCGGGGCGCGGGCCACCCCCCTTGCGCGGCCGCCTTGCGGCCGCCGAGCGCGCCGCGCCACAGCGCGGCGCGCTCGCCCTGACGCGCGCTTGACGCAGCGGCGGGATCCTCGTAGATTTCCCGCGTTTCGCTGCCCGGAGAGGCGCTGATGGCGACGAACGAAGACGAGCGGGTCCCGGCGGTTGCGACGCCTCCGCTCCTCTCGGAGTTCCCTTCGATCCCCGAGCGCAGGCCGGAGCCCCGCGAGGGCCTGGTGCGCGCGCTCGTCCTGCTCGCGGCCGTTGCCGTGCTGATCCCGAACGCCGGCGCGTTCGGCCTGTGGGACTGCTGGGAGACGCACTACGGCGAGGTCGCGCGCTACATGAACGAGAAGGGCGACCTCCTGTCGCCCTGGTGGGGGTACACCGAGCAGATCGGGACCGAGCCCAAGACCGGCGAATGGTTCTTCTCCAAGCCCATCCTCATCATGTACGGCGAGATCGTCATGATGAAGCTGATCGGGCTCGGGGACTGGGCGATCCGCCTGCCGTGGGCCATCCTGGGCATCCTCGGGGTCTTCTTCACGTACGTGACGCTCGCGCGCGTCTTCTCGCGCCGCGTCGGGCTCTTCGCGGCAGGGCTCCTGCTGACGTCGCCG
Source organism: Deltaproteobacteria bacterium (assembly GCA_016875475.1). Lineage (GTDB taxonomy): Bacteria > Myxococcota_A > UBA9042 > DTJE01 > DTJE01 > VGRB01. Next base: position 17,263 of record VGRB01000007.1, on the reverse strand, counting down.
TTGTGGTTCTTCCTGTCGCGGCAGGCGATCACGGACATGCCGTTCGTCGGGACGCTGTCGGTAGGCCTGCTGTTCTTCGCGAACGCCTACTTCGGACCGCGCTTCTCCCCCTCGAACCGCGCCTTCCTGGGCTGGGGGCTGGCCGCCATCGGCCTGTTCCTGCTGACCGCGATCCCGCAGTTCGTCATCATCGCGCTCGACCTGTCGCCCGAGGCGAGCTATGACAACGTGAACCCCGTGCTCCGGGCATGGCTGCTCTTCCAGAAGACCGGCATCTTCCACGCGCTCATCTACTTCGTCGCGACGGGCGTGCTGCTCGCGCTCATCGCGGTGCCGATGTGGCGCGAGCACAAGGCCGGCACGCTGTTCACGGACGAGCGCAAGGACTTCTGGTGCCGCCGGTTCAGCCTCTGGGTCGCCTACACGTTCCTCGGCTACGCGACGCTCGGCAAGGGACTGCTCGGCTTCATGCTGCCCGGCGCGCTCCTGCTGATCTACCTGCTGCTCACCGGCGAGTGGCGCGCGCTGCGGCGCCTCGAGATCCTGCGCGGGACGATGATCCTGTGCCTGACCATGCTCCCGTGGTACCTCGGGATGTTCGCGAAGCACGGGAACGCCTTCTACACGCGCTTCCTGGTCCACGACCACTTCAATCGCATCGGCGCGGGCGTGCACCAGATCGACTCCGGCACGTTCGAGCACTTCATCAAGTGGCTGTCGATCGGGACCTTCCCCTGGATCGCGCTGCTCCCGCTGCTCGGGGGGGGCATCGCCCGGATTCGGCTTCGCGACGCGTCGCCCGAGTCGCGGCTGAAGCTGTTCCTCTACGTCTGGGCGTTCTTCTCGTACTGCCTGTTCACGCTTTCCGCGACCAAGTTCCACCACTACATCTTCCCGGCCGTGCCGCCGACGGTGCTGCTGATCGCGATCCACCTCGACGAGTTCCTGCGCGACCGCACGTGGTTCGCGCGCGTCGCCGCGCTCGCGGCCATCGGCATCTTCCTGGGCGTGGGCGTCTGGATCCGCTCGGACGTCCAGGCGTTCCGCAACATGTTCACGTACAAGTACGACCGCCAGCTCCCCGAGTACCTGCCGACCGACCCGGACGCGCCGGTAGCGGCGGGCTCCAAGAAGACGTGGGCCGAATCGACGTTCTACGAGTACACGAACCCGGTCATCCGCGAGCTGCTCCCGATGGAGCCCCTCCAGTACGAGAACTTCATGACCGGCTACCTGGTCGTGGGGGGGGTGGCGTTCGCGCTGATGGTGTTCCCGCCGCGCGTGCGCCGGTTCGGGGCGGGCGGCCTGTGGGTCGCGTCGGTCGGGCTCGCGCTGTGGTGCCTCAACTGGTACATGCCCATGCTCTCGCCGAGCTGGAGCCAGAAATACCTGTTCGAGGACTACTACAAGCGCTGCACGCCGGTCGAGAACCCGCCCGAGGTCGAGGACGCGTTCACGCCCATCCTGACGAAGATCGGCCTGGGCTTCATCCCGGACTACTTCGGCTCCACGAACAAGCGCGTCTGCAAGGAGGACGTGGTCGCGTGGCTGATCACGTGGCGCGGCGAGACCTACTACACCGCGAGCGAGATCAAGCCGCTGATGAAGGCGAACCAGCTCGGGCCGTACCTCGAGACGCTGAACAAGGGCCAGCCGTTCTTCGCACTGACCCAGGGCGGGCGGTCGTCGGGCCTGAAGTCCGCCCTCGACAAGGAGACCGAGCGCCTGCGCAAGAAGGGGCAGGCCGAGTACGTCGGCATCAAGTCCTGGGACGTGGTCCGGCTGAACGAGGAGTCCGCCTACTTCAACGTGGTCAAGGCCACGCCGATCACGATGGAGGAGGCCGCGATCAAGCCGCCTCCGGCCGAGGAGCGCGCCGACGACCCGGTGCCCGAGAAGACGACCGACACGCCGCCCGCGATGTGACGGCCCGTCAGGTCGCGACGGCCGTCCCATCCCCCCCCGCTCACGCCGCCCCCCTCATGACGCGCGCGAAGCGGGCGAGGCTCGCGAGGTCGCGCACCTCCTCCCTCAGGCCGGGCACCACGTGGACCGGCGCCGGCGCGACCGCCTCGCGGAGAGCCGTGACGCGCGCCGCGTCCTCCTCGGCCCGCTCGCGGTAGCGGCCCGCGAGCCCCAGGATGCGACCGGCAAGCGCCGAGACCATGTCCCGGTCGTACAGCCCGAGCGCCGGCTCGGACGAGAGCGCGTCCTTGACCGAGGCCGCGTCCGCCGGTCCCGCCCCGCCGCCCCCTGTGCCGGCGCCCCCCGCCTCGGGCGGCGGCCAGACGAGCACCCGGTTCGCCACGACCGCCACCGGCTCGATCCCGCGCGCCCGGAGCGCGTCGGCTGGCCCCGCGCCCCCCGCCTCCGGGCACCGCGCGGGGTTCGGCCGGCAGACCAGGACGGTCGCGCACGCCGGGGAGGCGAACAGGTCCTTCACCCGCGCGGCCCGCACGCGGAAGTGCTCGTAGAGCGGCGAGAACGCGAGCACGAAGTCGAGCACCTGCAGGAACGTCTCCTCGCCCGCGAACCGCCCGATCCCGCGGAGGACCAGGCGCCGCAGGCGGATCGCCTCGAGCCCGGCTCGCGAGAGCCCCGCGGACGCCGACACGAACAGCCTGAACGCGTCGTTCCCGAGCAGCGAGTCGAGCCGCGCCGGCGCGTCCAGGAAGTCGAGCGCGTGCCGCTCCGGCGGCGTGTCGAGCACGACGAGGTCGTGGCGGCCCGACGCGAGCGCGTCCGACAGGCGGGTGAAGGCCATGTACTCGTGCGTGCCGGTCATGCGCGACGCGGCCTTCCGGTAGAACACGTTCTCCGTGATGCGCCGCCGCACCTCGTCCGACGGGGAGGCCTCGCGAACGACCCGGTCCAGCTCGGTCGCGGCGTCGAGCACCATGGCGCGGAGCGACCCGCCGGGCGCCGGCGCGAAGTCGCGGAGCGGAACCTCCTCCTCGACCCCGGGGGTCCCGGACAGCCCGAGCGAGTCCTTGAGCCGGTTCGACGGGTCGACCGTCACCGCGAGCACGCGGCGGCCCGACGCGGCGCTCATGGCCGCGAGCGCGGCCGCGACCGTGGTCTTCCCCACGCCCCCGTCGCCGAGCACGATGGCGATCGACCTGCCGGAAAGGTGACCGAGAAGGTCCAAGACGCGCCTCCCCCCGAATCATAGCGCCGGCGAGCCGCTCAGGGTGAACGGGGCGACTTCATCGACAGGGAAATCCGGCGCCTTGCGAGGTCCACGCCGAGCACGCGGACCCGGACGCGCTTCCCGACCGACACGACCTCGCGGGGGTCGCGGACGAAGCGGTCCGAAAGCTCCGACACATGCACCAGCCCGTCCTGGTGGACGCCGAGGTCCACAAACGCGCCGAACGCCGCGACGTTCGTGACGACGCCCTCCAGCTCCATGCCGGCGGCCAGGTCCTCGATCGCGCGGACGTCCTCGCGGAAGCGGGGGGGTTCGAACGTGTCGCGTGGGTCCCGGCCCGGGCGGGCCAGCTCCGCCACGATGTCGCGCAGGGTCGGCTCGCCGACGTCCCCACCCGCGTACCGGCGCACGTCGATCCGGGCCGCGGCCGAGGCGTCCCCGACCAGGTCCCGGACCTGCGCGCCGAGGTCGGACGCGATGCGGCGCACCAGGTCGTACCGCTCCGGGTGGACGGCGGACGCGTCGAGCGGCTCGTCGCCGTCGCGGATCCGCAGGAAGCCCGCGGCCTGCTCGAACGCCTTCGGGCCGAGCCCGCGGACGCGCTTCAGGTCCCCGCGGCGGCGGAACGGTCCGGACTGCTCCCGGTGCGTCCGGATCGCGCGGGCGAGCGTCGGACCGATGCCCGAGACGTGGGCGAGCAGCGGGGCCGAGGCCGTGTTCAGGTCGACGCCGACGCGGTTCACGCAGTCCTCGACGACCGAGTCGAGACGCTCGCGGAGCAGGTCCTCGTCCACGTCGTGCTGGTACTGGCCGACCCCGATGGACCGCGGCTCGACCTTGACCAGCTCGGCGAGCGGGTCCTGGAGCCTGCGCGCGATCGAGATCGCCCCGCGCACGGTCAGGTCGAGGTCCGGGAACTCCTCGCGCGCCGCGTCCGACGCGGAGTAGACGCTCGCGCCGGCCTCGCTGACCATCACGACGTGGACGCCGGACATCCCGGCGGCCGCGAGCGCGGACCGGACGAACGCCTCGGTCTCGCGGCCGGCCGTACCGTTCCCGACCGCGATCGCGGCCGGACGGTGCCGGGTTGCGAACGCCGCCAGCTCCGAGGCGGCCCGCGACGCCGCACCCTCGGTGTGCGGGAATACCGTGACGTGCCCCGCAAGCCCGCCGGTCGGCGCGACCGCCGCGCACTTGCAGCCGGTCCGAAGCCCCGGGTCCACGCCGATCACGGCCTTCGCGCCGAGCGGGGGCGCCAGCAGCAGCTCGCGCAGGTTCCCCGCGAACACCTCCGCGGCCTGCCGCTCCGCGCGCTCGCGCGCCTCGCCCGCGACCTCGTTCTCGACCGACGGGCCGAGCAGGCGCTTCAGCGAATCCGCGACCGCGTCCGCGAGCAGGGGGGCGAACGGCGACCCGGGAGAGTGCCGGAACACCTGGAGGATCCGGGCGGCCAGCCGCTCCTCCTCGATCTCGACGCGGACCCGGAGCACGCCCTCGGCCTCGCCGCGCCGGACCGCGAGACAGCGGTGCGACGGCACGGACGCGAGCGGCTCGCGGAACCGGTAGTACTGCTCGAAGCGGGTCGGCCCGGTCGCCTTCGACTTCACCACGTCCGCCGCGAGCGTCCCGGCCCGGAACGCCTCCCGCGCGATCGCGCGGGCCGGCGCGTTCTCCGAGACCGTCTCCGCCACGATGTCGCACGCCCCCGCGAGCGCCGCCTCCGCGTCCGGCACGCCGCGCTCCGCATCCGCGAACGCGCACGCCTCCGCGACCGGGTCGCCGGCCGGAGGCTGCGCGAGGATCCTGGCGGCGAGCGGCTCGAGCCCGCGCTCGCGCGCGACGGTCGCGCGGGTCCGGCGCTTCGGCCGGAACGGCAGGTACAGGTCCTCCAGCTCGGCGCGCGTCACCGCGGCGACGACCCGCGCCTTCAGCGCGTCGTCGAGCTTCCCCGCCGCCGCGAGCGCCTCCAGGATGGCCACGCGCCGCTTCTCCAGTTCCGACACGGACGCGTGGCGCTCCAGGATCGCCCGGATCGCCACCTCGTCGAGGCCGCCGGTCGCCTCCTTGCGATAGCGCGCGACGAACGGCACGGTCGCGCCGCCCGAGGCGAGATCGAGCACGGCCGCGACGCCGCGCGCGGGCAGGCGCAGGTCGGCCGCGATGCGCGGGACCGGGTCGAACGTGGGAGCGTCGGATTCCATCGGGAGCAATCTAGGAGCCTGTCGGGCAATTCCGTCCTGCTGCGAAATCGCCTGCATCTCGACGTGCTGCGTCGCTGCGCCCCGAAACGGCGTCAACGTAGGCCAGGACTACGCCTCCGCCGTTTCGGGGACCCCGCTCCTTGCCCGCCGGGCGCATGCGATTCCTCGCGACGAACTCCATTTCCCGACAGCCTCCTAGCCCGACCGCGTCGCGACCTTCTTCGCGAGGTCGTACAGGCGGTCCGAATCGCAGTGCTTCCGGCCGCAGGAGAGGACCACGACGAGGTTCTTCGCCGGCTGCACGAACGTGACGAACAGCACCTCGTCCCACCATGCGAAGAAGGTCTTGCCCGAGACCGGCGCGACCTCCACCGCTGACGGGTACGAGGCGAGCATGGACGAATAGCGCTCGCGCGCCTGGTCGGGGGTCGCGCCGCGGAAGACCTGGATCCCGAAGCCGTAGCTCGGGCCCTTCTCGGGCTCGTAGTAGAGCGAGTCCTGCTCGTCGGACGAGGCCATGCCCGCCAGCGCGGCACGCCGGAAGGTCACCTTGCCGCCGGCGAGCGACGCGACGTCGTTCGCGGTGAGCAGCAGCCTCAGGTCCGGCAGGGGCGCGCGCCCGGCGGGCGCGTGGGGCACGATCGGCGCGGACGGGGGCACCGCGGCCGCGATCGCGGGGGAAGGCGCCGGGCCGGGCGCGGGCGCCGGGCCGGGCGCGGGCGCCGGGACCGCGGCGGGGGCCGCGCCGTCCTCGGGCCCGCCGGCGAGCGCGTCCGCGGGACGGGGATGATCCCCGGGCGCAGGCGCGACGCCGGGCGCGGCACCGGGCGCCGCCATCGGACCTCCCAGGGCGGACGGGGACAGGGGCGCCCGGCGGATCGCGTCGGCCCTGTCGGCCGGACCGGCCGCGGCGGACCTGGCCGCCGGGCCGGCGGCGGGGCCGGCGCCGGGGCCGAGGGCCTCGGCCGCGGGCTCCTCGGCGGGCTCGGCCGCGGGCCCCTCGGGCGGCGGGTCCTTCTTGCACGCCGCAAGGCCCGACAGGCCCGCGACCGCGAGCGCCGCGAGCGGCCCCGCGGCCACCTTCATCGAACGGGAGAGCAGACGCATCCTCAACCTGTCGAAACCGGACCGGAAGCGAGAATAGGGGACTGACCGCGGCGCTGTCAAACGACGCGCGTTTCGGGTTCGCGGATCGTCGTTGACAGCCAACCACCCCGACGCTATTGTCCTGCCGGGTTTCCGGAGCACCATTCGCCGGATGGGGGACCTCGGCAGATACCTCGCGAGCGGCCGGGAGCGGGCGGGACTGTCCACCGAGCAGGTGGCGAAGACGACCCGCATCCCGATCCGCTTCATCGAGGCGATCGAGGGCGAGCGGCTCGACGAACTGCCCGGCCCGGTCTATGCCCGCGGGTTCGTCAGCACCTGCTGCCGTGCGCTCGGGCTCGACGAGTCCCCCGCCATGGAGATGCTGGCCGCTCGCCTCCGCACGACCGGCGGCGACGCACGCCGCGAGGGTGCCAGGACCCATTCGGCCGATATCCTCGTCGGCTCCCGCCGGGCGTCCCCGGTGAACTGGGCCTACCTCGTGATCGCGCTGGTGTTCGTGGTCGGCATCCTCGTCGCGCTGCTCACGGTGGGCACGGGCGGCGGCCCGAACGACGTGTCGCGCGTACGCCAGAACCGAGGCGCCGACTGGACCGAGCAGCTCCCGGCCCGCCCGCAATGACCGCTCCCGGCGCGGCCACCCTCGCCCTCGTCCTCGACCGCGTGCCCTTCGGCGAACGCGACCTCGTCATGACGCTCCTGACCCGCGAGTCCGGCCTGGTGTCCGCGATTGCACGTTCCGCCCGCGGCTCGCGACGGTTCGGGGGCGCGCTCGACCTGCTCGTCGTCCTCTCGGTCGATGTGCGGGCCCGCTCGTCCGGGCTCGGGTCGCTCCGATCCGCCGAGGCCGTCCGGGCGTTCCCCGGCCTGTTCGACTCGCTCGAGCGCCTCGAGGCCGGGCAGGCCGCGATCCAGCTTGCGCGCGACCTCCTGCGCGACGCGCCCGCGTCCCCTCTCACATTCGACCACGCGGTCGACGCGCTCGCGGCCGTCGAGGCGGCCCCCGCGGGCGCGGCCCACGGCCCGGTGCTCCGCTTCTGCCTCGCGGTGCTGTCCGACATCGGCCACGCCCCCGCGCTCGCGGCCTGCCCGCGTTGCCGCACCCCGTTCGCGGGGACCGGGGCCCTGGTCGTGGACGACGGCGCGCTGCTCTGCCCGGGTTGCGCCGGGCCCGGCGCGCTCGCCCGCCTGGATGCGTCCGTGCTCGCGTACTGTGCGGGAGAGGCGGTGGCGGTCCCGCCCGAGCGCGGCGCGGCGCTCGAAGCGCTCAGCGCGCTGGTGTCCGCGACGCTCGGCCGGACGTGGCGGCCCGCGTTCTCGGCCTGACGACCGCCATCGCCGCGACCGAGAGCAGCAGCGCGACGCCCGCCGCGCCGGCGCCCGGCCCGTGCGCAGGCGCGGACGCGCACGAGGTCTTCTCCGGCGCCTCGCCGCCCTCGCAGTCCGCCTCGTCGGTCCAGCCGTCGCAGTCGTTGTCGATCTTGTCGTCGCACGTCTCGACGCCCGGCAGGCCCGGGCTCGCGGCGCAGACGAGCGCGGTCCCGTCCTCGGAGCAGCGCCACTTCCCGTTCGCGGCGCAGGCGCCGGCGCCGGTGGTGCAGTTCCCGCCCGGCGCGCGCGTCCCGGACACGAAGTCCTCGTCGGTCAAGCCGTCGCAGTCGTTGTCGAGCGAGTCGCAGCGCTCGGCCTCCGGCTCGCCCGCCACGGCCGAGCACGGCGCGGTCTTCCCGTCCGCCGCGCAGGCGCGCACGCCGGTCCGCCTGCACGTGCCGACCCCCTTCTCGCACGCGGCGCCGACCTGGAAGGCCTCGTCGGTCTCGCCGTCGCAGTCGTCGTCCAGCCCGTCGCAGGTCTCTTCGGGGTGCCACGCCGGCGGGTACGGGCAGACCCACCCCCCCGCGCCCGAGCACTCCGGGACGGTTCCCTGGCACACGCCCTTGCCGAGGCAGGGCTCGGGCGGCGGGGGCAGGTCCTCGTCCGTGTCGCCGTCGCAATCGTTGTCGAGCCCGTCGCAGGACTGCTCGACGGGCTCGAAGACCTTCGGATACGGGCACGAGAACCCGGCGGCGCCGCCGCACGCGGGCTCGACGCCGGCGCAGACCCCGAGGGAGAGGCAGGAGGGCGCGCCCGCGGGCTGCTCGTCGATCGCGCCGTCGCAGTCGTCGTCCGCGCCGTTGCAGACCTCGGTCGCGCCCGGGTGTACCGCGGGGTCGCCGTCGTCGCAGTCGCCCTCGTCCTCCGCGACGCCGTCCCCGTCACCGTCGCAGTAGGTGTTGGCGGCCCCGGGCGTGCCCTTGTCGCCCGCATACCCGTAAAGCGTCCGGCCGTGGCACCACACGGTCGCGGCCTCGACCGCGGCGAACGGCTCGAGCGACAGCGAGGCGCCGACCTTGACGACCAGGTCCGCGGACGGCCCGTAGGTGATCACGTCCATGAACTCGCTGCCCTGGGGCCGGAGGCGGAGAGTGTCGGACTCGGTGTCGAGCAGCAGCTCGCCCGCGTACGCGTATGCCACGCCGACTCCGCCGTTGAGCGTCGCGTCGGCGGACCGGCCGAGGACCAGGTAGCCCCCGGGTGGGATCAGCAGCTCGTTCGACTTGCTCAGGACGTGCTGTCCCGAGTCGGTCTCGATCACGACGTTCTGGAGGTTCACCGGGTCCTGGCCCGGATTGTACAGCTCGATCCACTGGCCGAATGCCGGATCGACCTTGGACGGCGCGACCATCACCTCGTTGATGACGACGCGCTTCCAGTGGGCAGGCGGGGCCGCGCGCGCCCCGGCGACCGGGAGCAAGGCGGCGACGGCAAGGAGTGCAGCGGAGCGGCACTTCATGAGGGCATGGTAGCGTTTCGCGCGGGAAGGGGGCAAGGCGACGGGGGAAGGCCCAAATCGTCGGTCCGACGCAGCCGGGGGCGAGCGGATGGCCGAGCGGTTTCGCGGAGGTGGCGGCCGCCGAAGGCGGCGGACGCGAGCACCGGCCGATAGCAGCGCTATCGGACGGCGCGCAGCGCGCCAGATCCACGAAACAAGCCGGCCACGCCGCCGCCCAACGGCAAGGAGGCCCGACGATTTGGGGGAAGGGGAACAGGGGAGGGCTCGGGCACGGGCACGGGAATGCCGCGGAGTTCGTTGACACCCGCCCCCTTTCACCGTAGCATCCGGCGTCCGTTTTCCGGGGGTTCGGTGCTCCGCGCCTGCGCCGTCGTTCTCGTGTCCCTGGCCGCGGCCGCGGCGCACGCGCAGGCCCCCGAGCCGGTCCCGGCACAGGCCCCGGAGACGACGTGGTCCGACTTCACGATCCGCATCACCCCCCTGGTGACGGTCGAGAACCACGGCTACTTCCGGCTCCGCTTCAACGACTTCTACCGGCTGGACCTCGGCGCGGCCGGGGCGTCCGGCGTGCCGGTCGGGCTCGAGCGCACCGCGACCAACCAGGCGCTCGGCCGGTCCACCGGCAACGTCGAGACCGCGAACCTCCGCCTGTCCTGGCGGCCCACCCTGCGCGTCGGCGAGTACCTGACCATAAACACGCGGATCGACTTCCTGGACAACATGGTCCTGGGCGAGACCCCCGCGCTGGCCGGACCATCGGCGCCCGTGTCGTTCGCGCGCACGCAGGCGCCGCTGTCCGACGGCGGGAATTCGGTGAGGGATTCGGCACGGGTCAAGGCCGCGTGGGCGGACATCCGCCTGTTCGAGCGGATCCACGTGCTCGGCGGCCGCATGCCCGAGCACTTCGGGCTCGGAATCCTGCGGAACGACGGCCGCGGGACCGACTCGGACTTCGGCGACTTCACGGACGCGGTGTTCGTGAAGGTGAAGCTCGCGACCGCCTGGTTCCGCATCGGCATGGAGTTCCCGGGCGAGGGCGTCACGACCGAGTCCGCCGACCGCCTCGTGCCGATCTTCGACGCGGAGCACCTCGACGACGCCATGCGGTGGTCGTTCGTCTTCGACTCGACCCCCTTCGAGAAGGACGAGAAGGACGCGCGCGCGCACCGCCTGTTCGTGGAGCGCAAGCCCGCGTTCGACTGGGCGATGTACCACTCGCTCCTGGAGCAGCGGCTGTCGTCGGACCGCGTCGGCGGCCCGCTCCCCGGCTACTGCGGCCAGGGACCGCTGAAGCCGTTCGGGCTTCCGTACGACTGCTACACGCTGACCCCGCGCGGCGTGTTCGTCTGGACGCCCGCGCTCTGGGGACGCGTGCAGTGGCACCCGCGGCCGGACCTCCGCCTCCGCGTCGAGGCCGAGTTCGACTTCGTCTACGGGTTCGTCGATCACACGCAGAGCTTCATCGACACGTCGAAGAACGACACGTCGAAGCGCTTCATCCAGGTGGGCACCGCGCTCGAGGCGGAGGTCGGGTGGCGCGAGAACGAGTTCGGGCTGCTCGCCGGGTTCGCGTCCGGCGGCGACACGGACGGCCGCTTCGGCGTCATCGACGCGCACACGCTCGCGATCCCGGACGACTCGCGCGCGTCGCTCGACCCGGTCGTGTCCCGGTACGACGTCCGGCACTTCACGTTCAACCGCGACTACCGGGTGGACTCGATCCTGTTCCGCGAGGTGATCGGCGCGGTCACGAACGCGATCTACGTCAAGCCCACGTACCGGCGCGAGGTCCTCCGGACCGGCCCGCACGTGCTCGGCGTCGGCGGCGCCGTGCTGACCGCGATCGCCGCGGTCCCCGAGGGCACGCCCGGCAACGCCCGGATGCTCGGCGTGGAGCCGTCGCTCCGCATCGACTACACGTTCGCCCGCCAGGTCGCGCTCCGGGCCGACATGGCGGTCCTCTTCCCGCTGTCCGCGCTGAGGCAGCCCGGCACGACCGGCGACCCGGCCGTGGCGAGCGCGCTCCGTACTTCGCTCGTAGTCGGTTTCTGAGGCCCAGGCGGGGACGCCGGGGGGGCCTTCCTGCCCGAGCCCGCCATCCGGAGCTACTTCTTCGGCGCCTCGATCTCGGGGACCGCCATGCTCGCCTTCAGCGCGGCGAGCTGGGCATCGACCTCTCCGCCCCCCGTCTTCGACTCGAGCTGGGCCACGCGCTTGTTCAGGTCGTCGCCCTGGGCCAGCTCGCCCGCGAACTGCGTCGCCACGGTCGCCTCGGCCTCGAGCTGGTCGACCTTGCCCTCCATCCGCGAGAAGCCCTCGAACGCGGACGAGTCGGACAGGCCGGACATGGTGTCGTGGATCTTCCTCTGGGCCTCCGCGCGCTTCGCCCGCGCGACGAGCAGGTTCTTCTTGCGCTTGGCCTCCTCGATCTTCGTGTTGAGCTGCTGGAGCGCGGACCGGAGCTGCTCGACCGCGGCGGCCTGCTGGTCCCACTGGACCTTGTACTCGCCGGCCATCCGGTCGTGCTCGGCCTTGCGGACCAGGATTTCGCGCGCGAGGGCCTCGTCCCCCCCACCGAGGGCCTTCCTCGCCTTCGCCTCCCACTCGGCGGCGATGCGCGACTCGTTCTCGTGCTGCTTCTTCAGCCTCTGCTCGTCCGCCATGGCCACCGCGACCTGCTGCCGCGCCTCGGTGAACTGCTTCTGCATGTCGAGCACGAGCTGCTCGAGCATCTTCTCCGGGTCCTCGGCCTTCGTGATCGCCGCGTTGATGTTGGACGCCAGCAGCGTCCGGATCCTGTCGAAGATCCCCATCTCGCCTCCTCCTGTTCAGCGGGCGAACTTCGCCAGCGTCGCCATGTGCTGGTCCAGCGCCAGCTCAAACGAGTCGATCGTCGCGGTGAACTCGTTCGCGTCGAGGTTCTCCGCCTCGAGCGCGTCGACCAGCACCACGCTGCCGTTCTCGAGCCCGAACGCCCCGTGCGCGAGTCCGGTCGCGTTCAGCTCGAGCAGGTGCGCGAAGAAGGCATCGCGCCCCGCGGCAGGGACCGGCATCACCTTCAGCCGGAAGACCACGACCGGCGCCTCCCACTGCACCACCAGCGCCGCGTCGGCCGGGTGGATCCTCGTCACCCAGGTCCCGTCGCCGACCTTCTCGAACGGGTGCCCCGAGAGCCCCAGGTACCGCTCGACGTCGTCCATCGTCCTCATGACTCCTCCTTCGTGCCAGAGACGGACCGGCTGACTTTGGCGCACCTTCCGGACCGCGTCAAGCGCCGCGGGACGAGAGCGATCCGCGCTGACAGGGTCAGCGAGAATGAGGCGCCAAGGCGAGCGGAGGCGGATCGGGATGCCGGCCGAGACGCGGGGGTGCACGGATGACTGAGCTTATCCGCGCGATAAGTGACAGGAATCCGGGGGTCCCCGCAACGAAGGCCGGTGCCCGAGACGCCCCGCGTAGCCGGCGATCGATATTCACGCTGACCCTGTGAGGCACGGCCCGCTCACGACGTGAACAGCCGCTCCGACTCGAACGAGGGCGCCATCGTGAGGTTCAGGCCCAGGCGCCGGATCACCTTCTGGTCCCCCGCGGACACCATGTGGGTCAGGTGGACCTCGCAGCCGCGGAGCGCCGGCAGCTTCTCGACCGCGAGGCGGGCGGCCGGGTTGTGCGTCGAGGAGATCCCGAGGGCGGTCAGCGTCTCCTCGAGGTCCAGGCTCGGGCTGGTGCGGCCGTAGGCGGTCCGCTTCAGCTCGGCGATCGCGTCGAAGACCGCGGGCGAGAGCAGGTCGAGGCCGGGCGGCAGGCTCGCGAGCCGCTTGAGCGCGTTCAGCATGAGCGCCGCGGCCGCGTGCATGTTCGGGGAGTTGCACGCCGACACGACCGACCCGTCGGGCAGCTCGATCGCCGCGCCCACGAACACGCCGCGGTTCCCCTTGCCCGGGCGGTCCCGCGCCGCGTCCGCCGCCGCCCTCGCGGGCCGGACGACGGTGCGGTCGTCGGTGCGAACGCCGATCTCCTCCATCAGGGCCTCGATGCGCCGGACCGCCTCGGCGTCCACCTGGCCGAGCTGGTGCTCGCACGCGTACCGGTAGTACCGGCGGACCAGCTCGAGCGACGCCGCGCGACGGGCCGCCGCGTCGTCCGTGATCGCGAACCCGGCGCGGTTCACGCCCATGTCGGTCGGAGAGCGGTAGAGGTCCTTCTGGCCGCTGATGCGCTCGAGGATCCGCCGGAGCAGGGGGAACGCCTCGACGTCGCGGTTGTAGTTGACCGAGCCCACCCCGTAGGCCTCGAGGTGGAAGGGGTCGATCATGTTGACGTCCTTCAGCTCGGCCGTCGCGGCTTCGTAGGCGACGTTGACGGGGTGGCGCAGGGGCAGGTTCCAGATCGGGAAGGTCTCGAACTTCGCGTAGCCGGCGCGCACGCCGCGGCGGTGCTCGTGGTAGACCTGGGACAGGCAGGTGGCGAGCTTGCCGCTGTTCGGGCCGGGCGCGGTGACCACCACGAGCGGTCGCGTGGTCTCGACGTAGGGGTTCGAGCCGCAGCCCTCGTCGCTGACCGTGCGGTCCACGTCCACCGCGTACCCGGCGATCGCGCGGTGGACGTAGACGGGCACGTCGCGCCTCTCGAGCTGGTTGCGGAAGACGCGAGCCGCCGGCTGGTCGGCGTAGCGGGTCACGACGACGCCGCGCACCGGCAGCCCGTGCTCGCGCAGGTCGTCGATCAGCTTCATCGCGTCCGAGTCGTAGGTGATGCCGAAGTCGGCCCGGACCTTGCGGCGCTCGATGTCCCCGGCGTGGATGCAGACGACGATCTCCGTCTTGTCGCGCAGCCGGTGAAGCAGGCGCATCTTCACGTTCGGGTCGAACCCGGGCAGCACGCGGGCCGCGTGGTAGTCGAAGATCAGCTTGCCGCCGAACTCCAGGTAGAGCTTGTTGTCGAAGCGCCGGACGCGCTCGAGGATCGCCTCGGACTGCTCGTGGAGGTAGCGCTCGACGTCGAACGCGACCGGGCCGTGGACCACCGGCACCGACATGGCGTGACTCCTCGCGACGCAGCCGCACCGGTTGTAACCCATCGCCGCGCGTCGCCGCAAGACGCGAGTCTTCCCCAAATCGTCGGTCCGACGCAGCCGGGGGCGAGCGGATGGCCGAGCGGTTTCGCGGATCCCCTTTGCGGCCCCCGGGCCGCAAAGGGGGCCCAGGGCGGCCGCAACGAAGGCGGCGGACGCGAGCACCGGCCGATAGCAACGCTATCGGACGGCGCGCAGCGCGCCAGATCCACGAAACAAGCCGGCCCTGGGGGCGCCCCCGCGCGGCAAAGCCGCGCAGGGGGAGCCGCCCAACGGCAAGGAGGCCCGACGATTTGGGAGTCTTCCGCGGCGCCTTGAACGCCAGGCACGCATGGGCTAACGTGGCCCTGCGTTGGGCGCGAGAGTGGCGGAATGGGTAGACGCGTCAGATTTAGATTCTGACGGCTCTAATAGGCCACTGTGGGTTCGACTCCCACCTCTCGCACGGATGCCGCGGGCCGCTTCAACGACGGGCAGTGACACTCCGCGGGACGCTCTCCCGCGGACCTGGGCCGTCGCGGTCTTCGCCGCGGCGCTCGCGGTCCGGCTCGCGGCGTTCCTGGTCCACGGCCGCTCGCTCGCCTTCGCGAAGTACCTCCAGGGCGGCGCGCTGCTCGCCGAAGGTCGCCTCACCGGGCCGCAGGTGCTCGATTTCAGCCCGTTCTACCTGGAGCTGCACGCGCTCCCGCTGCGGCTCGGGCTGGTGCCGGACCTCGACGCGCTCCGGCTCGCCCAGCTCGCGCTCGGGGCGCTGACGTGCGTGCTCGTGGCCGCGATCGGCGCGAGGCTCGCGGGCCGCGCGGCCGGGCTGGTCGCCGGCCTCCTCGCCGCGATCCAGGGCGACCTCGTGCGGTTCGACCTGGTGATCGAGCCGGAGACGCTGCTGCAGGCGGTCGTCGCCCTCGCCGTCTGGCTGGCGGTGCGCGGCCGGGAGCGCGGCGGGGCCGCCTGCTGGGCCGCGGTCGGCGGGCTCGCGGCCCTCGCCGCGGCCACGCGACCGAGCGCGGTTCTCATCGCGCCGGCGCTCGGGGTCGTGGCACTGGCCCCGCCCGGCCCCGGCCGGCTGCGGCGCACGGCGTGGCGCGTGGCGGCGCTCGCATGCGGCCTCGCGGTGGTGCACTCCGCGTGGGCGGCGAGGGCCCGGGCGTGGTCGGAAGGTGCCGTGATGTCGCCCGGCCCCGTCGCCTTCACGGGCAACAACCCCTCCGCAACCGGCGTCTGGCGTTCCGATTTCATCGTCAAGGACATCGAGGCCCAGGACCCCGACCCGGCGGTCCCCGACCACGCGCACGAGGTCTTCCGGCAGGTGGCGCTCGCGTCGGGAGCGGACCCGGCGGACCCGGACCGCTACTGGCTCGACCTGGCCTTCTCGTTCGTCCGCGAGCACCCGGGGCGGTGGCTCGCCCTGCTCGGCGAGAAGGTCCTGGCCATCGGCCAGCCCCACGACCCGCACGACATCGAGTCGTCCCTGTCCCTGCGCGAGCGCATGGCAGGCTGGCCGCTCCCCGGCGCATGGCCACTGGTCGCGATCGGCGTCGCGGGACTTCTCGTCGCGCGCCGGCGCCTGTGGCCCGCGGGCCTCGCCGCCGTCGCCCTCGCCGGCACGTGCGTCGCGTTCTACGTGTCCGCGCGATACCGGACCGCCCTGATGCCGTGGATGTGCATCGGGGCGGCCGGGCTCGCGATCGACGCCGTGCCCCGGCGGTGGGGCGGCCGGGGAGCATGGCTCGGTCCGGTGCTCGCCGCCGCGCTGGCCCTCCTGCTCGTGCTCCCGCTCCCGCCCGGCCACGCGCTCGCGGCCGCGGACGCGGAAGCGCGCGCCACGCACCGCATCTACGCGGAGGCGGCCCGGCTCCGGGGCGAGGACCGGTACGATCAGGCTGCGGCGAGGATCGAGGAGTGCGTGGCCGCGGCTCCATGGTTCGCGGACCTGTACGCGCTCGCGGAGGTCCCGTTCCCCCTGGCCGCAATCGGGGAGCGCCGCGCCCCGGACGCGGTCGCGCTCGCCGGCAGGACCGGCGCTTCCCGGGATTGGCTGCGGGCCGCGATGCTGCTGGACTTCGCGGGCCGGAGCGAAGCTGCGATCGAGGCGTACGCGCGCGTGCGGGACGAGGCGGTCTGGCCCGGCGAGCGTCCCGTCGTCCAGGCCGCCATGTTGCACCGCGGCACGGCCCTGCTCGCGCTCCGCCGCGACGCGGAGGCTGCGGACGCGTTCGCCGCCGCGGCGGACCTCGCTCCGGGCGAGCCCGAGGCCCTGGTCGGCCTGTCGATCGCGCGCCGCGACCCGGCCCCGCTCGCGGCCGCGGACGCGGTCAACCCTTCCCTGGAGGTCCGGTTCCTGCTCGGCCGCGCCCTGATCGACGCAGGCCGCCCCGCCGACGCGGCAGCCCCGCTCGCCGAGGTGGTGCGCGCGCTCCCGGGCTGGCCCCGCGCGCGGATGCTGCACGCCATCGCCCTCGCCGGCGCGGATCGCGTGCGACAGGCCGCGTCCGAGGCCGCGCGCGCCCAGGCCGGGTTCCCCGAGCTGTTCGACCCGCTCCACACCCCGGTGGACCTGATGCGCCGCGCGGCGCTGGCGTTCCCGGAGGGCGACGCGGCCGCGTGGCGCCGGCTGGCCACCTTCGCGGCGGTGTACGGCGACCTCCGCACCGCGATGGAGGCATGGCAGGCCTTGAGCCTGATGTCTCCGGGCGGCCTCGGCCCGGAGGAGTCGGCGCGCGTCGGGTGGCTCCTGGTGCGCCACGGCCGCCCCGCCGATGCCCTGCCCTGGCTCGATCGCGCCCTCGCCGCCGACCCCGCGAACGCCCGTGCCCGCGCGGCGATGGACCTCGCGAGGTCGCGGATGTAGCACCCCGCTTGCGCCCCCGCGGGGCGAAGAGGGCCGCGGTGATCTCCCC
>VGRB01000006.1 GCA_016875475.1 Deltaproteobacteria bacterium | reverse complement strand
GGGGACCTGCCGGACCTTCATCACCGTGTCCCACTTCGCGTCCATCTGCGCCTTCATGTCCGCGTGCATCGCGTCGGCCATCTTCTTGAGGTCCGCGTTCGACTTCGAGGCGTCCGAGAAGGCCTTCATGAACTCCTGGTGCCGGGCCCGCATCTCGTTCTTCCGGCCCTTCAGGCCGGCCTTCAGCTCGTCGCGGATCGCGTCGACCTGCTTCTTCTGGTCCGCGTCGAGCGCGATCTCGGGCGAGTTCATCAGGCACTTGTACACGTGGCGCAGGTGCACGCCCGGCCCCCCGTGCATGCCCGGACCCATCCCCCCCTTCCCGTGCCCGTACCCGTACCCGCCCCCCCGGCCGCCGGGGCCGGGCTGCGCCGCGGCGATCGCGGGAAGTGCGAGCGCGACCGCGGCCAGGATCGCGAACAGGTTCCGTCTCATGGCGTGACCTCCGTCAATCGAGAGATTCCGGAGCGGCCCGTTGCCGCTCCCGGTGACCTTCGATGCATCCGGCGTGCCAGGGGCCGCCCCCTGCGCGCCCTCGGGCCGCGGCATGGCTCTGCCGCGGCCCGCCCCGGCTTGAACGGGACGGGCGCGCAGGGGGCGGCCCGTTCGGCGGTGCAGAACCTGCACCTTCGAGTGCAGGTTCTGCACCGCCGAACGTCAGACCTCACCGTATTCCTTGAGCCGATATTGCAGGGTGCGAAGCGAGATGCCCAGCCGGGAGGCGGCAGCACGGCGGTTGCCGCCGCACTCGCGGACCACGCGGAGGATGGTCTCCCGCTCGACCGCGGCGAGCGCGCCGGCGTCACCCCCGGCAGGAGACGCGGGCTCGGCGAGACCGAGGTCCGCGGGACGGACCTCGGGGCCGTCGGCCAGGATGCAGGCCCGCTCGACCGCGTTCCGCAACTCGCGCGCGTTGCCCGGCCACTCGTACGCCCGGCACGCGGCGAGCGCGGCCTCGGACAGCACGAGGTCCGGCCGCGACAGGCGGACCCTGGCGGTCTCCAGGAACCGCCCGGCGAGCGCGGTCACGTCGGCAGGCCGCTCCCGGAGCGGCGGCACGGTCACGGGGAACACGCTCAGGCGGTAGAAGAGGTCGGACCGGAACCTCCCCGCCTCGACCGCCGCGGCGATGTCGCGGTTGGTCGCGGCCACGAACCGCGCGGTGGTGGTCAGGGTGCGGACGCCGCCGACCCGGGTGAATTCGCGGGTCTCCAGCACGCGCAGCAGCTTCGGCTGGAGCGCGACCGGCATCTCCGCGACCTCGTCCAGGAACAGCGTGCCGCCGGACGCGGCCTCGACGAGCCCGACCTTGCGCTCGGCCGCGCCGGTGAACGCGCCCTTCTCGTGGCCGAACAGCTCGCTCTCGAGCAGGGCCTCGGGCAGCGCGGCGCAGTTCACGGCGACGAACGGGCCGCGGTCGCCGTGGCGCAGCCGGTGGACCTCCCGCGCGACGACCTCCTTGCCGACCCCGCTCTCGCCGAGCAGCAGCACGGTCGTGTCGGTCGGCGCGACCCGTCGGACCCGGTCCATCACCGCGGCCATCGCGGGGTCCGCGACCACGGGCCGCACCGCGGGCGTCCGCGCGGTCGCGCCCTTCAGCCGCTCGTTCTCGGCCTGGAGCCGGCGCCGCTCGACCGCGCGCTCCGCGACCAGCCGCACCTGGTCCGGCCCGGACGCGGGCTTCTCGATGAAGTCGAGCGCCCCCGCCTTCATGGCCTCGACCGCGGTCGCGACGCTCCCGTACGCGGTCAGGACGACCACCTCCGGCGCGTCCGGGATCGCCCGGAGCGCGCGCACGAGGTCGATCCCGGACAGCCCCGGCATGCGGAGGTCGGTCAGGACCAGCGCGTAGTCGTTCCGGCGCGCGAGCGCGATGCCCGCGTCGCCGTCCGGGGCCTCGTCAACCGCGTGCCCGGCGCCGCGGAGCGAGTCCGCGACGAAGTTCCGGACCGCGGGCTCGTCCTCGATCACCAGGATGCGCGCGCCGTCCACGGTCATGATCCCCCCCGCGGCAGCACGAGATCGAACCGGGCGCCCCCGAGCGCCTCCGAGCGGTCCGCGGACAGCGTGCCGCCGTGCGCCTCCACGACGTCGCGCGCGACCGCGAGGCCCAGGCCCACCCCGTGCACCCTGCCGGTGACGAACGGGTCGAAGACGCGGTCGGCGAGATCGTCCGGCACGCCGGGGCCCGAGTCCTCGACCGCGATCCGGACGGCGCCCGCGGCCTCCGAGACCTCCACGCGCACCCGCCCGGCGCCGCCCGCCGCCTCGACCGCGTTCGCGAGCACGTTCCCGAGCGCGCGGCCGAGCTGCGCGCCGTCCGCGTGGATCGCGATCTCGAGGTCGCCGGCGACCTCGACCCTCGCCCGGGGCACGCCGGCGTGGCCGACGCCTGCGTCGACCAGCGCGCCCGCGGTGGTGCGGGCACGCGCGAGCGGCCGATCCCGGGCGTAGTCGAGGAGGCCCCGGACCAGCGCCTCCACGCGGCCGACCTCGGCGACGGCGACGTCGAGCCTTCCAGCGATCGCGGGCCCGGCGGACCCGGCCGCGGCCGCCTCGGCCGCGAGCTGCACCTGCCCCTTGGCCGCGGCGATCGGGTTGCGGATCTCGTGCGCGAGCACGGCCGAGACCTCGCCCAGGCGCGCGAGCACCTCCCGGCGACGGCGGCCCGACTCGGCTGCCGCGAGCAGCGCGGCGGTCCGCCGCGACCGCGCGAGCCAGATCCAGAGCGCCGCCACGACCGCGGCCGACGCCAGCCCCTGGGCCCACACCCAGGTCCACAGCCACGACCCGCCCGCGTCCAGGCCGATCCGGACGACCACGTCCCCGAACCCCGGGCCCCAGGGGTCGGGCGGCGGCGGCCCGTCCCCGGGCGGCCCGTCGTGCGCGAGCCCGTGGAGCGGCGGCAGGAGCTTCCGCCAGCGGTGCCCGAGGCCGCGCAGGTGCCGCACCGGGACGAACGCCTCGAACGAGCCCCCGGAGCCCCCGGCCTGGACCTCGCCGGTCGCGAGCGCCGCCTGGAGCCTCGCGTCCACGACGGGCAGCCCGCGCTCCGCCGGGTCCGACCCCGCCACGACCCGGCCGCCCGGCCCGATGATCGCGACCGACACGACCGAGTCGGCCTCGAAACGCTCGATCACGTCCTGGAGCGCCAGGGGGCCCGCCGGACGCGCGATGCGCACCTGGTCGTGCAGGGAGAACGTCGCCTGGAGCGCCGCCGCGGTCAGCCGATCGCGCTCCGCGACCCGCACCGCCCAGAACCCCGCGATCGAGAGGCCGAGCAGGAACGCCGAGAGCGCCGCGGTCACCGCCACGCTGCCGGCCCCGGGGGCCCTTCCGCCTGCCGTGTCCGTCGTCATCGACGCGATTGTACATGCAACTCCCGCGCCCACCCCGTTCGTGCTACCCTCCGCCCGGGTTGCTCCGAGGCTTTCCGGAGGGTGACATGGAGTTGAAGGACAAGGTCGTCGTGATCACGGGCGGCGCGTCCGGCATCGGGCTCGCCATGGCGCAGCGGTTCGCGGCCGAGGGGTCGAAGGTCGTGATCGCCGACGTGAAGGGCGTGGACGAGGCCGCGGCCGGGATCCGAGAGGCGGGCGGGCAGGCGGCCGGCGTCGTCTGCGACGTGCGCGACGAGGCGTCGGTCGCGGCCACCATGAAGTTCGCGACGGACACCTGGGGCGGCGTCGACGTCGCGATCGCGAACGCGGGGATCCTGCGCGACGGGCTGCTCCTGCGCGTCGACAAGGCGACCGGAATGGTCGCGGACCGCATGTCCGTCAAGCAGTGGCAGGACGTGATCGACGTCAACCTGACCGGCGTGTTCCTGACCGGCCGCGAGGCCGCCGCCGCGATGATCGACGGCAGGCGCAGGGGCCTGCTGATCCTGCTGTCCTCGATCTCCAAGGAAGGCAACTTCGGCCAGACCAACTACTCCGCGTCCAAGGCGGGCGTGATCGCGATGACCGTCGCGTGGTCGCGAGAGCTGGCGCGATTCGGCATCCGAACCGCCGCCATCGCGCCCGGGTTCATCGAGACCCCGATGGTCATGAAGGACATGAAGCCCGAGGCGCTCGAGAAGTTCAAGCAGATCATCCCGATCGGCCGTCTCGGCAAGCCCGAGGAGATCGCGGAAACCGCCATCTTCATCGCGAAGTGCGACCTCGTGACCGGCGTCTGCATCGAGGCCACGGGCGGGATGCGGCTGTAGCCTCGACGCGCCGGGATCGTGTATAAGGCTCAGACATGATCCGGGCCACACGGTCGTGTGCGAAGGCCGCGCTCCTCGCCTGCGTCGCAGCCGCGTGCGGCCGGGCCACCGAGCCCGCGTCCGCCCCCACGGCGCCACCCGGCACGCTCCCGTTCAAGGCCATCCGCATGGTGTCGGTCACGCCCGAGGAGGGTGCGGTGGAGCCCGCCTGCCCGGTCGACGCCGGGCTGCTGTTCGCGGTCGCCGCGGGCGGGCTCGACGTCGGGACCGAGCGGCCCGCGCTCCGGCTGGCCGTGGCCTGCGCCGAGGGCGACGCCGCGGATCGGGTCGTCGTGCGCGTCGCAGCGGAGCTGGAGGTTTCCCCCCCCGGCGAGCCGGAGGCGCTGTACGAGGGCCTCGCCGAACGCGCGTGCGACCGGTGCTCGGAAGGCGGGTGGAGGCTGCTGCTCGCGGTGGCCGGGGCGATCCGCGCCGGCATCGAGGGCGCCGCGGCGAGCGCGCGGCTCGCAGGGGCGCCCGACGACGAGGTCCTCCGCATCCTCCGCGGCCCGGACCCGACGGCCGACGCCGTCCTCCTTACCGCGATCGACCTCGCGGGCGATCGGCGCCTCGCGGGGGCGGTGGCGCCGCTGGTGGCGCTCCTGCAATCGAGGGACCGCGACCTCGTGCTGAGGGCGATGGGGTCGCTCGGCCGGATCGGGGACACGGCCGCGATCCGGGCGCTCGGGAAGGTGGCGCTGTCGCCCGCGCCCGACCTGCCGCACGTCGCGCTCCGCGCGATCGGGGACATCGGCGGGCCCGAGGCGAGGCGCGTGCTGGAGATGATCGGGAACCAGACGACGGACCCGGTGGTGGCGCGGGAGGCGGCCGACCTCATCCGAGAGGTGGACGGCGGCAGGGACGAGTAGGGGATTCCCGGGGGAAGGAGGTCGTTTCGAAGATGGGCGGCTGCACGGTGGTGCCGGAGCGGGTCGGACTGCACGCGATCGTGCGGTTCCGCTGTCCCGCCGGAGGGTTGCCGGTCCTCACGGCCGCGACGGCCGGCGGTCTCGCCAAGGTCGTGCGCGCGATCGCCGGGGACGGCTCCGTGCGGTCGGTCACGCTCGCGTCGGACCACGAGTCGGTCTTCCTGGCCGGGGCCGACCTCGAGGAGCTGAACGGCCTGGACGCGCGACGCACGAAGGCGTGGGCGCACCGCATGCGCAAGGCGCTGGCCGAGCTGGAGACGCTGCCCGTGCCGGTCATCGCGGCCCTCCACGGGGACGTGCACGGCGGCGGGTGCGAGGTGGCGCTCGCGGCGGACGTGTGCGTGGCGGTCCGGTCGGCCCGGCTCGCGTTCACGCAGGCGCGCTACGGGCTGATGCCCGCCGGGGGCGGGGTGACGAGGCTGACCCGGCGGGTGGGCCAGGCACGGGCGCTGCTCCTGCTGCTGACCGGGAGGCCCGTACGCGCGGCGGAGGCCCGGGTCCTGCGGCTGGTCGACGACGTGGTCGCCGACCGGCAGGCGCTGGAGGACCACCTGGCCGAGATGCGCGCGACGATCGAGATGGCCGGCCCCGAGGCGTGCCGGGCCATGAAGGAGTCCGTCCGTGCCGCGATGGCGCCGTGGTCGGCCGCGAGCTTCGCGCACGAGGACGAGACGTGCGCCGCCATGCTGGCGAGCCCGGAGCGGCGCGAGGGCCTGCGGGCAGCCGCGGAGCACCGGCCGCCGGAGTGGGCGGTGAGGGAAGGCTGATGGACGGAGGGAGGCTCGACCTCGACGCGTTCCCGGCGATCCACCTGATCGGGGTCGGGGGCGTCGGCGTCAGCGCGGTCGCGCGGCTGCTGCTCGCGCGCGGCATCCGGGTCAGCGGCTCGGACGTGCGGGAGTCGGCGCTGACGAAGGCGCTGGCCGCGGCGGGCGCGCGCATCGCGATCGGCCACCGGCCGGAGAACCTCGCGGGCGCGGACCTCGTCGTGCGCTCGACCGCGATCCCTGATACGAATCCGGAGCTGGGTGCGGCCGCGGCCGCGGGGATCCCGGTCGTGCACCGGTCCGTGGTGCTCGACGCCCTGATGGTCCGCCGCCACGCGATCGGCGTGACCGGGACGAACGGCAAGGGGTCGGTGTCCGCGCTGATCGCCTGGCTGCTGGACGCCGCCGGGCTCTCGCCGTCGTTCGCGATCGGCGCGGTCCTGCTGAACTGGGGGACGAACGCGCGCGAGGGCACGGGCCGTCACCTCGTCTGCGAGCTGGACGAGTCGGACGGGTCGTTCGCGAACACGCACCCGGACCGCCTGGTCGTGAACAACGTCGAGGCGGACCACCTCAACTACTACAAGGACCTGGAAGGCGTGCTCGACACGTTCGCCCGCGCGCTGTCGTCGCCGCGCGCGCCCGCGCACCTGCACGCGAACGGTGACGACCCGAACGTGGCCGAGGTATTGCGCCGCGCGGGCCGCGGCGCCGTGACCTTCGGCGTGGCCCACGGCTGCTCGTACCGGCTCGCCGCGGTCGAGGCCGCGGGCACCCGGTCCATGTTCCGGCTGGAGGGGCCGCGGGGAGACCTCGGCTGGTTCGAGCTGCCGCTGCCGGGCGAGTACAACGTGATGAACGCGGCCGCGGCGCTGTCGGTCGTGCTGGAGGAGGGAGTCCCGGCGGAGCAGGTGCGCACGGCCCTCCCTGCGTACCTCGGGCTCGAGAACCGGTTCACGCTGCGCAGGGCGGGCGGCTGCCTCGTGGTCAAGGACTACATCTCGCACCCGACCGGGATCCGGAGCGTGATCGCGGGGGCGCGCGCCTTCGCGCCGGGCCGGATCGTGGCGGTGTTCAAGCCGTACCGGTTCACCATGATCCACTACCTCCAGAACGAGTACCGCGACGCGTTCACGGGCGCGGACGTCACGCTGCTCACCGAGATGTACACGGCGGGCGAGGTGCCGATCCCGGGCGTGGACACGGAGTGGCTGGCCGCGAAGATCCGGTCGGCCGGGTCGGAGGTCGCGTACGTCCACGAGATGGACGCGATCCCGGCCGCGCTCCGGGAACGGCTGCGGCCCGGGGACACCGTGGTGTTCTTCGGGGGGGACGACCTGTTCGGGGTGGCGGACCGGTTCGCGGCGGACCTGGACGCGGGCGGCGGGACCGGGTCGGGGAGGCCGTCATGAAGGTCGCCGGGCGGTCCTTCTCGGTCGTCGGGGCGGGCAGGAGCGGCATCTCGGCCGCGAACCTGCTGGCCCGGCTCGGAGGCGACGTGCTGCTGTCGGATCGGTGCGCCGAGGCCGACGTCGCCTCCGCCGTCGCCAGGCTCGACGGCCGCGTCGCGACCACGTTCGGCGGCGAGGTCGTGCGGCCCGGCGACACGGCGGTGCTGTCGCCGGGGATCCCCCCCCACGCGGCCGCGTTCCGGCTCGCGGAGCGGGCGGCCGGCGAGGTGATGGGCGAGGTCGAGCTGTTCTGGCGCCTGTTCCCCGGCCGGGTCGTGGCCGTGACCGGGACGGACGGCAAGAGCACCGTGACCACGCTCGTCGCGCACCTCGTCCGCGCGGCCGGCCTGCCGGCGACCGCGGCGGGGAACCTCGGGAACCCGCTGTGCGACCTGCTCCCGGACGTCGGCGCGGACCACGTGGTCGTGGCCGAGGTCTCGTGCTTCCAGCTCCTGACGTGCTCGCGCTTCCGGCCGCAGGTCGCGCTCGTGACGAACCTCGCGGAGGACCACCTCGACCACCACGGGTCGTACCCGGCCTACATCCGCGCCAAGGCGCGCGTGCTGGCGGCGCAGGCGGCGGGAGACGCGTTCGTCCGGAACCTCGACGACCCCGTGCTCGCGTCGTGGCTGTCGCCGTCCGACCCGTACACCCGCGACAACGGGCAGCGCGTGCTCGACGTGTCGCAGCGGGGCCCGGTCGCGAGCGGCGCCTACGCCCGGGACGGACACTTCTGGGTCGCGGCCCCGGGCCGCGCGGCGGAGCGGGTGGCCGGCAGGAAGGCATTCCCGCCGCCCGGCGGCCACAACGTGGAGAACGCGCTGCTCGCGCTCGCCGCCTGCCTGCCGCTCGGGATCGGGCCGGACGCGCTCGCCGAGGGGCTGGCCACCTACCGCGGCCTCCCGCACCGGATCGAGCGGGTGCGCGAGGTCGACGGCGTGGTCTTCTACAACGACTCCAAGGCCACGAACCCGCACGCCGCGATCACGGGGCTCCGCGCGTTCGACGAGCGCGTCGTCCTGATCGCGGGCGGCCACGAGAAGGGCCTGCCGCTCGACGAGCTGGCTTCGGAGGTCGGCCGGCGCGCGCTGGCCGTGGTGCTGGTCGGCGAGTGCGCGGAGCGGATGCGCCGCGAGTTCCCCGCGGCCGTCCCGACCGAGGTCCTGCCCGACCTCGCCGCGGGCGTGGCGCGCGCGTTCGAGATCGCGCGGCCGGCGCGGTCGGTCGTGCTGTTCTCGCCCGCCGCGTCCTCCTACGACCAGTTCCGGGACTTCGAGCAGCGGGGCGAGCGCTTCCGCGAGATCGTGAACAGCTTGTAGGACATGGCAGGCCGGACCGTCATCGTCGACGGCTACAACTTCATCGGGAGCACCTCCACGCTCGAGCGCGGCCGCCTGGAGGCGCGGCGCGAGTCGCTGGCCCTGCGGGCGGACCGATACGCCGCGGCGCGCGGCCACCGCCTGCTGGTCGTGTTCGACGGCGCGGACCACCCCGTGCGGCCGGGCCGGAGCCTGCCGCACAGCCGCGCGGTCGAGGTCTTCTCGCGGCCCGGCGAGAAGGCGGACGCCTGGATCGTGGACGAGGTCCGGCGGCTGCGCGGCGGCTGCGTCGTGGTCACGAACGACCGGCCGCTCTCGCACGCGTGCGAACGGGAGGGCGCGGTCACCGTGCGCTGCGAGTGGTTCGACGCCGCGATGCGCCGTGCCGGCTCGCGACCCGCCGCCGTGCCGCCCTCGGCCGCCGATCCGTCGCCCGCCCGGCTGCCGGCCGAGTTCCCCCCGGCCGACGACGACGAGACCGCGTGGCGGCGCTTCACGGAAGGCATGGCGGACGGCCCTCCCCCCGACGTCGTGCGGGCCATGCTGGACGTCCCGGACGACGTGGCCCGGTCGCGCGGCGAGGACGAGGATTTCCCCGCCGGCCACGCCGCGATCGAGCCCGGCCTGACCCGCGCCGAGCGCCACCGCCGGAACGTGCTCGCGGAGCTGTAGCTTCAGCCGGTTCCCGGCCTTGCCCATCCCCCCCGGTTTTCCTATGATGACTCGGAATCGCCCGGGGGTGTGACATGCGCCGAACCATTCCCGTCGCAACCGCGCTCCTGACGTTCGCGTGCGTGGCATCGGAGCCCGCAGGGGCCTCGGACGTGCCCGGCGAAGCCGGAGGTCTCCTCCAGGGGGACGCGGCCGACCCGGGGCCGGGGCACGACGCCCCGGACGTGGACGCGGACCCATGCCCGCAGGGACGCATCGCGATCGACTTCCCGTGCTCCGCCACGTTCGTGTGCCGGGACTCCACCCGGTTCGTCCGTTTCCGAACGGTGACCTGCACGGACCTCGGCTATGACCCGCGCTGCTGCATGGGAGGAGGCTGCGAGACGGATGGCGAAGGCCAGTGCGGGACGGGAGAGTTGTGCGTGCTCGGCGTGGGTCGCGGGAACGACGAATGCGTGAAGGCGGACTGCGGCGGACCTGCCGCGACAGCTTGCGCGGAAGGGGACTTCTGCGAGATGGCGACGGGCTCGTGCGACCCGGTGACGGCCCGCGGCGCCTGCGTCGGCGTCCCGAAGGAGGAGCAGTGGTGCCGGGAGCCGTACGGATACCCGCACCACCCTGGGGGCTGGGCCTGCGGATGCGACGGGAAGTCGTACCGAAACGACTGCGAACGTCGGAAGGCGGCGACGTCGAAGGCCGGGGACGGCCCGTGCTGCGACCCGTCCAAGGTCGGCTTCGCGCGGGAGAACCCGGCAGGGCACACGGGTTGGGTCGCCTGCATCGCCGCAGCTGGCGGATCCCCCTTCTACGATGTGCTGCCGCAGCTTCTCCTGGTCGCGCCCGGGCTCGACTGCCCGGACAGCCCACCCGTCTCCGACTCTCCTGTCTGCGCGCCCGGCGACCGCTGGTGCCGGAGCGAACTCGCGCTCGAACCGGGGTCCGCGATGGTGACGGACGCGTCCTGGCAGGAGGTCTGCCGCGTGGCGGGCTTCCCGTTCGTGGCAAGGGTCGTAGGCACTGGAGGAGCGGCGTGCGTCGGTGTCGACTGCGCGGAGGCTCCGCGCTGCGGCGAACCGTGCGGCGCACCCTGCGGCTGCTGCGCGTGCGCGAACGGGAAGGCGCGGTGCGACGGGCCGTACCTGCTCGTCTGCAAGTCCGGCTGCTGGGACCTCGCGAAGTGCAGCGGAGGCGGGGCGTGCATCGAGGGCGGACCGTCCGGCGCCACGTGCGGCCGGTCGTGTGAGGAGATCGAGGCGGACTGGGAGAGGTTCGCCGAGGGCGATTTCGGCGGAGGCGGGGCGTGCATCGAGGGCGGACCGTCCGGCGCCACGTGCGGCCGGTCGTGTGAGGAGATCGAGGCGGACTGGGAGAGGTTCGCCGAGGGCGATTTCGCGAAGTGCGGGGACGACGCGGGCTGCCGGATCCTGGCCGGCCACTGCGAGGTCGGCCTGGGCGGCTGCTTCGTCGCGACGGGATACGGGATCGGCCAGTGGGACCTCGACATCCTGGCGTCCGAGTGGGTGGCGGCCGGCTGCGGCGGGGGCGGGGTCTGCAAGTGCGCGCCGCCGCCCGACGCGGCGTACTGCATCGACGGCCGCTGCGCGGCTGCGGTGGAGGAGTGACGGTCATGAAGGCGACGTTCGCGGCGGGTGTCCGGGTCGCGGCGGCCGTCCGGGTCGCGGCGGGCGTCCGGGTCGCTGCGGCCGTCCTGATCGCGGCCTCGTACGCGGCCTGCGGCGGGGGGGGCGTCGGCGGGCCGGGGCGACCCGGACCCGGGCGTCGTTGCGGACCTGCCCGGGGAGGCGCCGGCCGACGTGGACTGCATCGCGGGCAAGTGCCCTCCGCCGGGGTTCGATTGCGATGACCGGACCAGGTGCCGTACGACGGGTGCAGCTACGGCCAGCTCACGGCGTTCCGGGTCGGCGGCGAAGGGGTCTCCCAGCTTGCGGTGGGGGCGCTCAACGATGGTACGTGGGCGGTCGCGTGGCGCCTCTTGACGCGGCGGGCGGCGGCTCGGGGATCCACGCACAGGTGTTCGGTCCGGACGGCGTCGCGAGGGGGCCCGGGCTCCTGGCCGCGGGCGGCTTCGACTCCCCCGCGATCGCGGCGCGGCCGGGGTCCGCCTACCTCGTGTGGTGGTGGTCGTCCTCCGGGACCGGGGCCCGACGCGTCGCACCGAACGGAACCACGGCCGCGCCGCAGATCACGCTCGCGACCCACTCGGACTCGCTGACGCTGCCAGCGGACGACAGGCTCCTGCGGACGTGGATCAACTCGACCCTGCCCCCGGTCCACACGCAGGGCCAGTTCCTGGAGCCGGACGGGACGCCTTCGGGGGACGCGTTCCCGCTGGAGCCGGACGGCGCGGCATGCTGGACCCGGATCGCGCCGCTGGGCGGCAGCGGGTTCGCTGGCCTCCAGTCCTGCGACCCGGCGGGCACGCGCGTGCAGGTGTTCGATGCGCAGGGGACCCCGGTCGGGAGCGGGATCGCCCTCGACGACTCGAACTGGGTTCGGATCCTGGGCCTGCCCGGCGGGGGCTTCGGGGTGTTCGGCGACTCGCTCGTCGCAAGGTTCTTCTCGGCGGCGGGTGACCCGGCAGGCGGCTTCGACACCCCCTACGGTGCGGGCGATCTCGCCGTCCGGCCCGGCGGGAACGTGCTCGGCGTCGAAGGGAGCGTCGCTCGCGAGGTCACCCCGACCGGCCCCGTCGGGCCGATGGTGGACATCGGCACGGAGCTGACCCCCGTCGGCATGGGTTCCCCCCGCGTCGCGACCCTGCCCGACGACACCTGGGTCGTAGTCTGGGCGAAGGAGGCGATCTACGCCCAGCGCTTCGACGCAAAGAGCCACCGCCTGTACCATTGATCGCGCGTGCGTGGGGGCGACATGACCGTTCGGGCAGGGCTCGTCCTGGCGTTCGCGACGATCGGCTGTGCGGCGGACGCCGTTGACCCGGCGGTCCCAGGGACGGGGCCGCTCTACCGCACGGACGGCCGGCACGTGCGGGACCGTCACGGGCGCGCGATCGTGCTCCGGGGCATCAACTACCCGTCCGACGACGTCGCGCACTGGAAGGGCCTCCCCCCGGATTCGGACCTGCGCGACCTCGCGTTCATCGCGGAGTCGGGGTTCGACGCGGTCCGGCTGGTGATCAACTGGGACCGGATCGAGCCCGCGCCGGACCGGTACGACGAGGAGTACGTGGCCCTGGTCGCCCGGCACGCGAGGCTCGCCTGGGAGCAGGGCCTCTACGTGGTGATCGACCTGGCGCCGGACCGGTACGACGAGGAGTACGTGGCCCTGGTCGCCCGGCACGCGAGGCTCGCCTGGGAGCAGGGCCTCTACGTGGTGATCGACCTGCACCAGGACCTGTTCGGCATGGGCTTCGGGCTGCACGGCGCGCCGCGGTGGGCGTGCGACGAGGCCGCCTACGCCGCGTTCGAGCCGACCAGCCCGTGGTTCTTCAACTACTTCTCGGCGGAGGTCTCGTCCTGCTTCGATCGCTTCTGGAAGTCCCCGGACTTGCAGCGGCATCACCGGACGGCTGCGCGCCGGGTCGCCGAGGCCGTGGCGGACAACGAAGGCGTGATCGGCTTCGACCCGCACAACGAGCCGTTCCCGGGCACGATCCCGTTCGAGGAGTTCGAGCGCGACTTCCTGTGGCCGTTCCACCAGGCGTTCGCGGCCGAGGTCGGAGGCGCGCTGCCCGGCCGCCTGCTCTTCTTCGAGCCGTCCGTGCTGTTCAACGTGCAACAGGCCACGAGCTTCCCCTCCCCCGCGCCCGGCGTCGCGCCGCTCCAGGCGGTCTTCTTCCCGCACTACTACAACGTGACGGTCGAGGCGGGCCTGCTGTGGGACGGGAACGCGGAGGCGGACGCGACCTGGGCGGCCGCGGCCGGGGCCGAGGCGGCCCGCGCGGGCGTGCCGTGGGGCCTCGGCGAGATGGGCGGCGCGATGGAGACCCCGAACCTCGACGCGTTCCTCGCCTCGTTCTACGCGATGCTGGACTCGGCGCAGGCGGCCTCGTTCCTGTGGATCTTCGCCCGCGGCTCCGGCGGCTTCGGCGTGGTGGACGAGGCCACCGGCTCCTGGCACCCGCACGCGTCCGCGTTCCTGCGCCCGGCCCCGGCCGCAATCGCGGGCACGCCGGTGCGCTTCGGCTGGGACCCGGCGACCCGGGTGCTCGACCTGGCGTGGGACGAGGACCCGGCCGCGGGCGCGACCGAGGTGATCGTGCCCGCGTGGGTGGCAAGGGTCGGCTACGACCTCGTCGTGGACGGCGCACCGGCCGCGCCCGTCCCCGCTGCCGTGCCCGGCCGGATCGCAATCGCGGGCGGCAAAGGGGGGCAGCGGTCGCTCCGGCTGGAGGCGCGCGGCCCGTATCCCGCTGCCCCCTGACCCTTCACCCGACCGCGTCCCACACCGCGTCGCAGACCGCGCGGCGGACGTCGTTGAGCCTCGGGATCGGCGCGCGGGCGGCCCCGAGCAGCACCCGGTTCGTCAGCAGCACGAGGCTCGTGCCCGAGTCGAGGTCGAGCCAGAACATCGTCCCGGTGAACCCGGTGTGGCCGACCAGCCGGGGGGGATGGCGGTCGCCGGCGAGGGAGCCTGACGCGCTCGGGGTGTCGAACCCGAGCGTGCGCGTCGATCCGGGCACTTCGGACCTCGCCAGGAAGCGACGGACGACCTCGGGCCAGAACGGGCCTGCCCGCGATCCCGCCCACGCCGCGTGCAGGGCCGCGAGGATCGAGGCGACCTCGGCCGCGGTCCCGAACAGGCCCGCGTGGCCCGCGACGCCGCCGAGCACGCGCGCGTTCCCGTCGTGGACCAGGCCGCGCAGGCGCGCGGTCCGCGACGTGGGCACGAGGTCCCAGTCCGGCGGCGGGCGGAACGCGGTCCGTGACAGCCCGAGCGGCGCGGCGACGCGCGCGGCGAACGCGGCGTCCGGCGGCACGCCCGCCGCGGCCTCGATCACGCGGTCGAGCAGCATGAAGCCGAGGTCCGAGTAGACCGCCTTCGTCCCGGGAGCGTGCGTCAGGGGCTCCGCGAGCACCCGGCGGAGCACCTCCTCGCGCGCCGCGGGCGTTCCGCCACACCCCGGACCGAGCGCCCGCCGCGCCGCCCGGGCGTAGTCCCGCCACCAGGGCAGCCCGGCCGAGTGATCGAGCAGCGAAGCGAGCGTCAAGGCCGCCTTGTCCGTGCCCGCGGCCTCCGGCACGAAGCGAGCGAGCGGGTCGGACGGCGACAGGCGGCCCTCCGCGGCGAGCGTCATCAGCACCGTGGTCGCGGCGAGCGGCTTGGTCAGCGAGGCGAGGTCCCAGACGGCGTCCGGCCGGCCGGGCGACCCGACCGCGGCCTCGAACGGCATCTCGCGCCCGCGCTGCACCCGCAGCACCGCGCCCGGGTACGCGCGGCCGACCGCGGCGTCGAGCAGGGAGAGCGCCCGGGCGAAGCGATGAGGGGCCGCTTCCCGACTACCCGGACCCGGTCTCCTCGGCCAGTTGTCGAAGGATGCGATCGAGGGCTCCTTCCAGTCGATACGTCTTGCACATCGCCCTGAGCCTCGCCCGGTCGAGCCCGGGATTGCGCTCGAGCAACTCGATGATGTCGTTCGTCGATTTCGGTCCTCGCGCGTATAGCTTGAACGCTACGAGGTGATACGGATCGACCACTTTCAGGACGCCGTCCCCGGTCAGCGGCAGCGCCTCCGCAAGCGCGTCATCGACCAGCCGTGGAAATCCGCCGGAAGGCCGGTTGTCGAAATTCACCACATGTACGAGGTCCGCCCCTTGCGATCGGACGTCGATGACCCCGCCCCGCGGATCCGCCGCATCGGGATCGCGGACCGACACCGCGTACCCGTGGGCGGCGAGCGCGTCAGCGACCCGGTGCAGGACGTCGCGCCGGACAGACACCGCAAGATCGAGGTCCGTCGTGCTGCGGGGATAACCGTGCACCGCGAGGGCCACGGCGCCGATCACCACCGCGTCGGCACCCTCGGCGCGGAGGGCCTCGACGACCGTTTCGGCGACGCGGAGGGTGCGGTCGAGCGTCTCGCTCATTTCGCGCAGCTCGACGCCCGGGCGAAGAGGACCGCGATCTCCTGGGATCGCCTTCCGAGGGCAAGGGCGACGTCCACCCTTTCGATAGGCGACAGCCGCCGGTCGCGCTCGATCTGGTCCGCCCGCGACGCATCGGAGGAAGCGCTGCGCCTCTTCGCGGCATCGGCGTGCGTCTTCTTTGCTCCCGGTTTCATGGGCAGCTCCGTCACACGGATGATACGGCGATCCGCGGTCCCGCGCTACGCGAAAGGGTCCTCCAGCACGCGCAGCAGCCCGGCGTCCGCGTCGAGCGACGCGCGCGCGCCGCACGGGACCGGGAAGTTGGTCGCGCCGTGGCCCGCGGGGAAGCCGGTCACGACCGGGCACGGCAGGAGCGACGCGAGGAGATCGATCGACCGGCGGACCGCGGACGCGTCCTCCTCGCTCGTCGCGCCGAGGTCCCCGAAGGCCACGCCCGCGAGGCGGTGCGCCTCCGCCTGCATCCGGAGCTGGGTCAGCATGCGGTCGATCCGGTACGGCGCCTCGCCCGCGTCCTCGACCACCAGGATCGCGCCCGCGAGCGGCGCCGCCCATCGCGTGCCCCACATGGCGGACAGCATGGACAGGTTCCCGGCGACGAGCGTGCCCTCGGCGCGGCCGCCGCGGACCGGCGTGAGGCCCGCGTACGTGAAGGTCGCCTCCGCGTCGCGCCCGGTCAGGGCGGCCCCGGTGCGCGCGAGCGAGGCCGCGTCGAGCTGCGGCAGCGTGGTCACGTTCGGGCCGTGGAAGGAGGCGAGCCCGGCGCGGAGGAGCAGCAGGTGGACGGCCGTCACGTCCGAGAAGCCGAACAGCGCCCGGGGCTCGAAGGCGGAAGCGTGGCGGAAGACCTCGTCGAGCACGCGCATCGACCCGTAGCCGCCGCGCGCCGCGATCAGGAGGTCCGCGCCGTCGCCGCACAGGGCCTCGACCAGCTCGGCCGCCCTGAGCGCGTCCGGACCGGCCAGGAACCCGTCGGCCTGGTACACCCGCTCCGTGACCGAGGGCACGAGCCCGAGGCCGGCCAGCACCTCGACCCCGGCCGCGAACCGCGCCAGGTCGAACGGCGAGCACGGCGCGACCACCCGGACCACGGCCCCGGGCGAAGGCCTCCTCGGCTTGCGCATCCGCCTCCCTTCGACACGCGCTCCGCGATCCTACACTTCCTTGATCGATCGGTCCCCGGGTGTTGGCGGTCCGGGGCGCGGATCGCTCGCCGGGTGTTGGCGGTCCGGGGCGCGCTCCCCTATGATCGCGTCCGGGGAGGAGGCGCGACGTGAGCATCTCCATCGTCCAGAAGAGCGACCTGGCCCGGCCCAGGCGCAACCCGAAGATCGCGCTGGTGCTCGCGGGCGGGGCCATCTCGGGAGGGTCGTTCAAGCTCGGGGGGGTGATCGCGCTGAACCGGTTCCTGAAGAACCGGAAGATCACCGACTTCGACATCTACGTGGGGCTCTCCGCCGGCGCGTTCCTGTCAGCGTTCATCGCGGGAGGCCTGTCGCCGGAGGAGCTGCTGAAGGGCCTCGACGGCACGTCGAAGCGCGTGCGCCATTTCAAGTTCTACGACTTCTACTGGCCGGACGTCGGGGAGTTCGGCCGGCGCGGCGCGAGGCTCCTGCGCGACGCGATCACGGTCTGGCCGTCGATCGCGGCCGGCGTGGTCAGGCACCTGTCGGGCAGTCGCGAGGCGTTCCGCCGCCGCATGATGGACTTCCTGGCCGCGCCCGGCTACACGGCGCTCGAGCAGGTGATCGGCCCCCTCGTGGCGGACGCGCTGCGCGAGACGCCCATCCCCCACGTCGGCCGCTACATCCCGGCCGGGATCTTCGACAACTCCCGCATCGAGCAGTACGTCCGCGTCAACCTGGTGGAGAACGGGATCCCCAACGATTTCCGCATGCTCCAGCGCGAGCGCGGGATCTCGCTCTACATCACCGCGACGAACCTCAACACCGCGCGCGGCGTGGTGTTCGGCCACGACGCGGACCACACGGTCTCGATCTCCGAGGCGGTCCAGGCATCGACCGCGATCCCCGGTTTCTATACGCCGCCGAAGATCCGCGGCGAGGAGTACCTCGACGCCTCGGTCCGCAAGACCGCGAACGCGAGCCTCGCGATGCACAAGGGCGCGGACCTGATCATCGCGTACAACCCGTTCCGCCCCTTCATGAACCGCAACCGCTACCAGCTGAACCCGACCGCGGCCAGCCTGTCCGACTTCGGCATGGGCACCGTGCTGAACCAGGCGGTCCGGTCGCTCGCGCAGTCGCGCCTGTACCTGGGCATCGAGAAGCTCCGGCTCGACCCGAGCTTCCGCGGCGACCTCATCCTGATCGAGCCTACCGAGACCGACGCGGAGTTCTTCAGCC
The DNA here is from genome assembly GCA_016875475.1 of Deltaproteobacteria bacterium. Classification (GTDB taxonomy): domain Bacteria; phylum Myxococcota_A; class UBA9042; order DTJE01; family DTJE01; genus VGRB01. Next base: position 14,916 of record VGRB01000006.1, on the reverse strand, counting down.
TGAACCCGCTCGCGGTCTGGAACCGGGGCGTCGCCGCGCGACACGGCTACAACTCGGTCCGGCGCGCGCTCGAGCAGAACTGCGCGGAGGTCCAGCGCATCCTGGCCGCCTACGGGCTCGAGTGCGACCCGGGCGCGCTCGCCGCGGACGTCGACGTCACGCCGAAGGCCGCGGTCCCCGACACGGGCGCGCGCAAGGCGGACGAGGTCGAGGCCCGCGAGCGCCCGCGCCTGACCCTCGTCAAGTAGCGTCCGGGCGGACCGAGGCCGCCCGGCCGGGCTCGCGTGCAGCGGACGCCGCATGAGGCCGGCGCAGTTGACGCTCGCCCCCGAAGGAGACGTTGATGCCTGCCGGACTCCTCTGCGGCGCCGCGTCCGTGGACATCACCCCGCACGCGCAGGTCCCGGGCGCGTACCTCGCCGGGTTCGAGTCGAACCGCCGCGCCAGGGCGGTGCTCGACCCGCTGGAGGCGAACGCGATCTCGCTTTCCGGCGGCGAGACCCACGTCGCGCTCGTGGCCGTGGACCTCGTCGGGCTCCAGCGGCCGTGGGTCGAGTGGATCCGCGATCGGCTCGCGGCCGACCATCCCCAGCCGCACAACGTGCTCGTCTGCTCGACCCACACCCACTCGGGCCCCGACACCATGGGCCTGTGGGGGCCGTCGTTCCTCGGCCGCTTCCCGCGCAGGACGGGCCTCGACCCGGCCTACCAGGACGCGCTGCTCGACCTCGTCGCGTCGGCAGTCCGCCAGGCTCACGCGGCCAGGGTGCCGGTGACCGTGCGCGCCGCGCGCTTCGACGTGCCCGCGGACTGGACCCGCAACGACCGGAAGGGCGGGGGCAAGGACGACTTCGGGCACGCGGTCGCGTTCGACGCCGCGGACGGCGGGGCCCGCGTCGCCACGATCGTCGATTTCGCCGCGCACCCCGAGACCCTGTGGGAGGGGAGCCCGCTCGTCTCGTCCGACTACCCCGGCACGCTCCGCCGCCGGATGCGGTCGCTCGCGGGCGGGCAGTGCGCCTTCTTCTCGGGCGCGCTCGGCGGGATGGTCACGCCGAACGTGCCCCTGTCCGCGAACCTGGAGGAGCGCAAGTCCGCGGTCATCCGCCTCGGGACCGGGCTCGCGGAGCGCGCGCACGCGGCCCTGCGCGACGCTCCCCCCCTGGCGGACACCGGCCTCGCCGCGGCGCGGCGCCCGCTCGCGCTGCCGCTCGCGAACACCGGGTTCAAGGTGATGAAGCTCCTCGGGGTCATGGACCGCGAGTTCATGCTCGGCCGGGTGCGGACCGAGATGACGTGCGTGCGGATCGGCGACCCCTTGTCGTTCCTGACCGCGCCCGGCGAGTGCACGCCCGAGGTCGGCCGCGAGGTCGTGGCGCGGGCGCCGGGCGAGCACCGGCTGCTGCTCTGCCTCGGGTGCGACGAGCTGGGCTACGTGCTCACGCGCGAGCAGTGGGAGAACAAGGAGTACGCGTACGAGCGGTCGATGTCGGTCGGTCCCGACACCGCGTCCTCCCTGTGCGACGCGGCGGACTGGCTCAGGGCCCGGTTGTAGGGCTGGCGACCCATCGCCCGCCTCGGTGACGCGCATGAAGCTCGCGATCGTCGGCGCCGGGTCCACGCGCCTGCCCCTGATGCTCGGCTCGGTCGCCGCCGCGTCCGCGCGGCTGCGCCTCCGCGAAGTCTCGCTCTACGACGTCCGCCCGGACCGCATGTCCGCGCTGCTCCCGGTCGGCCTCGCGCTCGCGGCCGAGTGCGGGCCGGTGCCGGCCGTGCGCGTCCACGCCTCTCCCGAGTCGTGCCTGGAGGGCGCGGACGCGGTCGTGCTGACGGTGCGCCCGGGGTTCGAGGAGGCGCGCGCGCGCGACGAGCGGGCCTGCCTGGAACTGGGCGTGATCGGCCAGGAGACGACCGGGCCGGCGGGCCTCGCGTTCGCGGCGCGGTCCATCCCCGTGGTCGCGGCCTGCGCGCGGGCGGCGCTGGCCTCGAACCCGGCGTGCGTCATCGCGGTGTTCACGAACCCTGCGGGGCTGGTCACGCAGGCGCTGCACGCGCTCGGGCTCCCCGCGGTCGGCGTGTGCGACTCCGCGGACGTGGCGTGCCGGAAGGTCGCCCGGCGCGCGGGCGCGGAGCCGGCCGCGTGCGACTTCGAGGTGTCGGGCCTGAACCACCTGTCCTGGACGCGCGCGGTCCGCGGTCCGGACGGCGCGGACCTGCTCGGCCCGGCGCTCGCGGACGACGCGTTCCTCGCCTCGGCGTTCCCGGCGTTCCGGGCGGAGAACCTGCGGGCCGCGGGCCGGATCCCCGTGGAATACCTCTGGTACTTCGCCGACCCCGGCGCTGCCCTGACCGCGCTGCTCGCGGAGCCGTGGACCCGGGGCGAGGCCCTGCTCGAGGCGAACCGCAGGATGCTCGGCGACGTCGGCCGGCTCGCGGACCAGGGGCAGGTCGGGCTCGCGATCGCGGTGTATGCGGACTGGCTGGCCGCGCGGCACGCGAGCTACATGAAGTACGCGATGGGGGGGGTAGAGGACGGCGGGCCGGGGCTCGGGCTCGGGGACGGGCACGGGGACGGGGCCTTCAACGAGTCGGATGCTCTCGGCTCGTTGAAGGCGCAGGTCGGCGGATACGCCGAGGTCGCGATGGATCTGCTCGCGGCGCGATCCGGGGCCGTCCCACGGCTGATGGCCCTGAACGTCCCGAACGGCGGCGCGGTGCCCGGTCTCGACGACGACGACGTGGTCGAGTGCGACTGCGAGGTCGACGCGGAGGGAGTGCGTCCCCGCCCCCGCGGCCCGATGCCGGCGGAGGACCTCGCGCTGGTCTCGCGCGTGAAGGAATACGAACGGCTCGCGGTCCGGGCCGTGCTGACCGGCTCGTCCGCGCTCTTCGAGGACGCGCTCGCCGCCCACCCGCTCGTGCCGTCCCGCGAGGTCGCGGGGCGCCTGGTCGGCGCGCTCGGCCTGTGAACGCGGAGGCCCGCTTGCGCCGTGTTCGCCTCGCCGCGCTGTCCCTGATCGCATCCGCGATCGCCGCCTGCGCCCCGCCTCCCGTGCCGAAACCGACCTCGGCGCGACCTGGCCCGACCGGATCGTGATCGCGGAGCCCGACGCGCCGGTGACCGGGACGGCGATCGCGGCCGACGGGCAGCGCGTGCTCGCCGGCCGGACCGCGTACAGGCGGGGACCGGACGGCTTCCCGTCGGGCGGCGGCGCGCGGGACTTCCGAGGGGTGTTCGTCCGGGCGGTCGCGTTCTGACGCGGTGGGCGGGGACCCCTATCGCTCGATTTCGGCGCGTTCCGTGATCACGCGGGCGACCAGGCCGTACTTCTGGGCCTCGTCGGCGGACAGCCAGTAGTCGCGCTCGGTGTCCTTCTCGACCTTGTCCAGCGGGCGGCCGGTCTCCTCCGCGATCAGCTCGTTGATGCGGCGCTTCGTCTTCAGGATCTCCTGGGCCGTGATCTCGAGGTCCGACGCGGGACCGAACACCTCGCCCTGGAAGAGCGGCTGGTGGATCAGCAGGCGCGCGTTCGGCAGCGCGAGCCGGTCCTCCCTGGTCGCGGCGAGCAGGATCACGGTCGCGATGCTCGCGGTCAGCCCGACGCACACGATCCGGACGCGCGGACGGACGAACCGGATCACGTCGTAGATAGCGAAGCCCGAGTGGACCTCGCCGCCCGGCGAGTTCACCAGCAGCGTGATCGGCTTCTCCGGGTCGTCCGCCTCGAGCACCAGGATCTGCTCGATGATCTTGCGCGCCGTGGTCGGGGACACCTCGGACGAGAGGAGGATCGTGCGGCTCTTGAGCAGGCGCTCGGCGACCTTGCCGGACTCGTCGTCCTTGTCGCCGCGGGCCGCGGTCATGGGCTGCTTGCGCGCGTGGGCCATCGTGTCGAAGCCTCGGTAACGACGTCTCGGAACCTAGTCAGGACGGTGGGGGTTGTCAACCGCGGGCCTCCCTGAGGTATCCCCGCAAGCCGGGCGCGCCGGGCCGCGGGCCAGATGTGAGGCCCGCTGGATCGCCCACCGCGCACGCAGCTCCCCGACTCCGTTCGGCTGCCGATCATGAGGGGATGCCTCAGCGGGCCTCCCCGCCGCGCGCCGTCCCGTTCGCTCCGGGCGGTCCGCGGCGGCCCCAACGCCGCGGACCGAGGCGCGCGGGGAGACCTGCACCCGAGCCGCCGGCGGCGCTGCCGGGAATTGCTTGACCCCAATGCGTTTCCTGCTACAATCCGCCGTCCGTTCTCCGGCGCACCTTTAGGAGGACCAGAACAATGAACGGTTGGCTCACGGCGATCGTGCTCGCCCAGGCCGTCGGCGGCGCGCAGCCGCCCGGCGCTCCGCCCCCCCCTGCCCCGGCGGCCGTCCAGCCCGCGACCCCGGCTGCGGCGCCCGGCGCGCCCGCTGCCGCGCCGGCACCCGCGGCTGCACCGGCTCCGGCGCCCGCGGCGCAGCAGCCCGCGACGACGGCGCCGGCCGCCCCGCCGCCCGGCGCGCAGGTGGCTGACCCGCAGGGCGGGATGTGGACGACGCTCGGCTTCTTCGGCGTCATGATCCTGGTGTTCTGGCTCCTGATCATCCGCCCGCAGTCCAAGCAGCGGAAGAAGCAGGAGGAGTTCCTGAAGGCGCTCTCCCCCGGTGACAAGGTGCTGACCGCGTCCGGTCTCATCGGCCGCATCGTGGTCATCGAGGGCGAGGTGGTGACCCTCGAGATCGCCAAGGACGTGCGCGTCCGCATGGTCAAGGGCCATGTGAGCGGCAAGTACACCGAGGGCGAGACCAAGGCGTCCTAGAGTCCCTCCCTGGAGGCGGCCCCGACATGAACAAGCGGAAGCTCTGGAAGCCGGTGCTCACGCTCGTGCTGACCGCGTTCGCGGCCCTGTACGTGCTGCCCACCTTCCTGCCGGAAGGCTCCGTGCCCGGCTGGTTCCCCTTCAAGAAGCGGCTCTCGTTCGGCCTGGACCTCCAGGGCGGGCTCGAGCTGCGCTACACCGTGGACTACAAGAAGGCGATCAGCGACAACCTGCTGCGCACCCGCGAGCAGGTGATCGACGCGGTCGTCCGTGCGTACGCGACGCGGGACGGCAAGGACCCCGAGGTCCTGGCCGACGCGGAGAAGGCCGCGTACGCGCAGAAGTTCACGGTGGAGCGGACGGATTTCGACACTCTCTCGGCCACGTTCAAGGACGAGGCGGACGTGGCGCTGCTCACGCCCGATCTGGTCCAGGAGCTGCGCAGCGACCTCGTCCGGCAGGCGCCGTCGGGGAACAGGGTCGATCTGCGCATGGCCGACCAGCGCATCGCGTCCATCCGCGACGAGGTCGTGAACCAGACCCTCGACGTCATCCGCAAGCGCGTCGAGGCGTTCGGCCTGGTGGAGCCGGACGTCCGCAAGAACGGCGACACCGACATCGACATCCAGATGCCGGGCGTGAAGGGCGCCGAGGTCGAGCAGGTGCGCGATCGCATCGGCCAGACCGCCCGCCTCGCCTTCCGCATCGTGGACCGCGGCCCGGATGCCGTCGCCTTCTTCAAGAACCAGGAGGCCGCGCTCGCGACGTTCCAGGAGAAGTTCCCGGAGAAGGGGCGCCTCCTGAAGCTCGACCGCGACGCTACGACCGGCCAGTGGCAGCTCCGCGCGGACGCGGGACTCGTCCGCGGCAAGGGCGACTCGCTCGCGAAGAACGCGCTGTACTCGTTCCTGAAGACGATCAGGGTCCCGGACGACCACACGGTCGGCTTCGAGCTGGTCGAGCAGCGCGACGGCAACATCGTCCGGGAGCGCTACCACAAGACCCTGTACCTGTGGTCGCGCGCGGACGTGACCGGCGACCACCTGACCCGCGCCATGGTCCTGTTCGAGCAGCAGGGCGAGCCGTACGTCAGCCTCGAGTTCGACAACATCGGCGCGAAGCAGTTCGAGGAGGTCACCGAGAAGAACACGAACGAGTACATGGCGATCATGCTCGACGACGAGGTGAACTCGGCGCCCGTCATCAAGGAGCGCATCGGCGGCGGGCGCGCGAAGATCACGCTCGGCGGCAACCGCCACCCGCGCGAGGTGCTCGCCGACGCGCAGTCCCTCGTGACCGTGCTGACCCACGGCGCGTACAAGGCGCCGGTCCACAAGGTCCATGACGCCGAGGTCGGCCCGTCGCTCGGAAAGGACACGATCGACTCCGGGGTCCTGTCCCTGATCATCTCGTTCGCGATCGTATTCGTCCTGATGGTGGCCTACTACCGCATGTCCGGGCTGCTCGCGGACATCGGCCTGCTGCTGAACGTCCTGTTCACGCTCGCGATCCTGGTCGGGTTCAACGCGGCCCTGACCATGCCCGGCCTCGCGGGCATCGTGCTGACCGTCGGCATGGCCGTGGACGCGAACGTGCTGATCTCCGAGCGCATCCGCGAGGAGATGCGGCTCGGCAAGGGCCCGCGCGCGTGCATGGAGGCGGGCTACGACCGCGCGTTCTCGGCCATCTTCGACTCGAATCTGACGACCGCGATCGCGGGCATCGTGCTCCTGAACTTCGCGAGCGGGCCGGTCTATGGGTTCGCGGTCACGATGCTGATCGGCATCGTGTGCACGTTCCTCACGCAGCTCTTCGTGACGCGCATCATGTTCGAGTGGTACATCGAGCGCCTGCGGCCCGAGCGGCTCCAGGTCGGCATCTAGGGGGTCCGAGATGGAATGGATCAAGCCGGGCACCACGTACGACTTCATGAAGGCCGCCCGCCTGTGGCTGCCGGCCGCCGGCATCGTGATGCTGGCGAGCCTGGTGCTGATCTTCACGAAGGGCTTCGACTCCGGGATCGACTTCAAGGGCGGGACGAAGATCATCGCCGAGTTCCAGCGCGACGGCAGCGTCGATCGCGGCGACATCAAGAAGGTCGTGGACGACCTCGTCGCGAAGCAGACCGGCCAGAGCGGGACCCAGGTCGAGGTCCAGGACTTCGACGTGGGCGGCGCCGCGGCGGCCGACACCGTGAAGTACCTCATGTTCACGGAGCTGCCGAGCCTCCTGACCCCGCTGAGGAAGCTCGAGGTCGCCAAGGAGGTCGAGAAGCACTTCGGCGCCGGGACCGTCGCGGAGACGCCGTCCGACGCGGGCGACAAGTTCTACGTCAGCCTGCCCGCGGACTGGCCGGTCGCCGCCGGCAAGGCCGAGGTGGCGAAGCTGATGACCCGCCTCGGGCATCCGAACGTGAAGGTCGTGTCCGAGGGGGAGCTGCGCATCGTGTCGGACATGCTCCGCGAGAAGGACCTCCTGCTGACCGCGAGGGACGACGAGGTCAAGGAGGAGGCCAGGCGGGTCGAGGACGAGGCGAGCGCGAAGATCGCGGGCCTCGTCGATTCGCGCTTCACGGTCGAGATAGAGGCGATCAAGGACCAGGTGACGGACGCGCTGAAGGCCCGGTTCGGCGACTCGTTCGTCCAGGTCCTGTCCACGGCGTCGGTCAGCCCGTCGGTCGGCCGCGAGCTGTTCCAGAGCGCCCTGGTCGCGATGATGTACGCGATCATCGGGATCCTGATCTACGTCGCCCTGCGGTTCGACCTCCGCTTCGCCCCGGGCGCGCTCGTCAAGCTGGTCTGCGACGTGGTCGTGGTGTTCGGGTTCCTGTCGCTCCTCGACATCAAGTTCACGCTGACGATCGTCGCGGCCATCCTGACGGTCATCGGCTACGACATCAACGACACGATCGTCATCTACGACCGCATCCGCGAGAACCTGCAGAAGGGCAGGGGCGAGCTGGCGAAGGTCGTGAACGTGTCGCTCAACGAGACCCTGTCCCGCACGATCCTGACCGGCGGGCTGCTGCTGTTCGCGCTGCTCGTCATCTACTTCGTCGGCGGCGGCACGATCAAGGACTTCGGCCTCGTCGTCTTCATCGGCATCGTGCTCGGCACGTTCTCGTCGATGTTCGTGGCGGCGCCCGTGACCGTGTGGTTCGAGCGCTGGATGTCGCGCCGCCGCGCCGCCGCCCGCGTCGCCTGACCCCCGTGCCGCGTTCCCCGCTTCACGCCGGATCCTGATCGAAGCCCGGCCGACTGCCGCGCCGGACCCGGGCCGGGCACGGATCGGTCGGTTTCCCCCTTGCCTTCCCCCGCGGCCGGGTGGTAGTACAGCGGCCGGAATGGTCAGGACCTCCCCAGGGATCGGGGAGGTATTCCCCGGGAGCCCCCGCCCGGAGTGGCGCGGGGCAACAAGGAGAGGTGTCCATGGACGCGACCAAGTACGTGCAGAAGGTCCTGGATCACGTGGTGGCCAAGAACCGCGGCGAGTCGGAGTTCCACCAGGCGGTCCACGAGGTGCTCTCCACGCTCGTCCCGTGCCTCGACCGGCACCCGGAGTACCTGGAGCAGAAGGTCCTCGAGCGCGTCGTCGAGCCGGACCGCGTGTTCATGTTCCGCGTGCCGTGGCAGGACGACAAGGGCGAGATCCACGTCAACCGCGGCTTCCGCGTCGAGTTCAACAACGCGATCGGCCCATACAAGGGCGGCCTGCGCTTCCACCCGACCGTGAACCTCGGCATCCTGAAGTTCCTCGGCTTCGAGCAGGTCTTCAAGAACAGCCTGACCACGCTCCCGATGGGCGGCGGCAAGGGCGGGTCCGACTTCGACCCCAAGGGCAAGTCGGACTCCGAGGTCATGCGCTTCTGCCAGAGCCTGATGAACGAGCTGTACCGCCACATCGGCCAGAACATCGACGTCCCGGCCGGCGACATCGGCGTGGGCGGCCGCGAGATCGGCTACATGTTCGGCCAGTTCAAGAAGCTGACCCACAGCTTCGAGGGCGTGCTGACCGGCAAGGGCCTGAACTGGGGCGGCTCGCTGATCCGGCCCGAGGCGACCGGCTACGGCTGCGTCTATTTCGCCGAGGAGATGCTGAAGACCCGCGGCCAGGACTTCCGCGGCAAGACCGTGGCCGTGTCCGGCTCCGGCAACGTGGCCCAGTACGCGGTCGAGAAGGTCAACCAGCTCGGCGGCAAGGTCGTGACCCTGTCCGACTCCGACGGGACCGTTCTGGACAACGACGGCATCCGGGACGAGAAGTGGCGGTTCGTGATGGACCTGAAGAACGTCCGCCGCGGCCGCATCGCCGAGTACGCGAAGAAGTACAACTGCGAGTTCTTCCCCGGCAAGCGCCCGTGGTTCGTCAAGTGCGACGTGGCCCTGCCGTGCGCGACCCAGAACGAGGTGGACGGCGAGGAGGCCGACACCCTCGTGAAGAACGGGTGCTACGTCGTGTCCGAGGGCGCGAACATGCCGTCGAACCCCGAGGCGATCGAGGTCTACCTCAAGAACAAGATCCTCTACGGGCCCGGCAAGGCGGCGAACGCCGGCGGCGTGGCCACGTCCGGCCTCGAGATGAGCCAGAACAGCCTGCGCCTCGCCTGGACCCGCGAGGAGGTCGATGCCCGGCTGCACGGGATCATGATCGCGATCCACAAGGCCGCCTACGACACGTCCGTCGAGTACGGCCAGGCCGGCAACTACGTGATGGGCGCGAACATCGCCGGGTTCGTGAAGGTCGCGAACGCGATGATCGACCAGGGCCTCGTGTAGGGGCAGGTCCCGCGCAGCCCCTTGCCCGAACTGGCGGAAGGCTCGGATCGAGCGCGCCGCGCCTCGGCGCGCCGCGCCTCGGCGCGGCGCGCTCGGCGGCCGCAAGGCGGCCGCGCAAGGGGGGTGGCCCGCGCCCCGCATCGCGGGGCGGCGGGCAGGGGGGCGAGCCGGGCGACGGCGCGGAAGGCTCAGATCAGTATGCAGCGGAAGACCTTGACGTCGGGCAGGGTCTTCGTGGCCGTGTTGCCCAGGCCGTCGGTCGCGCGGAGTGTCAGCCTGACGGTCTGGCCGTCGTAGCAGTCGATGCCGAAGTCGGCGAAATCACCGAAGAGCGCCGGGTGTGACGCCGGCGTCCAGGACAGGCCCGCGGTCGCGGCCGGCCCCTGGACCGTCACGTCCGCCGCCCACACGGTCGTCGAGTTCGGCCGGAACGACGTGGCCCTCCACGCGTAGGAGATCGGGTTGTTCCCCTCCGGGTCCGTCGCGCCCGCCGCGACGGAGATCGGAGCGTCCCAGGCGTAGCCGCCGTTGTAGTTGGTCGGCGGCAGCGCGCCCGTGGTGATCACGGGCGGCAGGTTCGACGGGGGGGGCGTGACCGCCAGCGACACGGTCGCGGTCGCCGAGAGCCCCTGCGGGTCCGCCGCGGACAGCGTCAGCGTCCTGGGCCCGGTCGAAGCGAACGTCGCCGTCGTGTCGCACCCGTTCTTCGGGAAGCCCGCGTCGCCGGCCACGCTGCTCGTCCACGTGCACGCGACGGGCCCGGGACCCGGGTCCGGCCCCTCGTTCAGGTCGGTCGCGGAGCCCAGGAGCTGGATCGCGACGCCCTGCTGCACGGACGCGCCGGGCGTGGGCTGCGAGATCGCGACGACCGGCGCCGAGTTCGACACGGCGACCGTCCGGCTGTCGGAGTCGGCCTGCCCGACCGCGTCCTCGGCCGTTACCGTGACCGTCACCTCGCCGGCCGCGGCGAACCGGAAGTACGCGGTGTTCCCGACGGTACGGGCCGGCTCCGGCGACCACGCAAGCGGGCATGCGGGGGGCGGGCAGAGGCCGGCGCCGTGCTCCGGGTCGCTCGCGACCGCGGTGAACGCGACCTCGCGGTTCAGTGCCGCGGCCGACGGGCCGGACAGGGTCACGGTCGGAGGCTCGCCCCCGAGCACGCGCGCGACCGCGCCGAACGCGTTCACGCGCTGAGGGTTGCCGGTCGTCCCGACCCCGCCGACGTGGGCCGTGTCGCGCAGGAACTGCCAGACCTGGGAGGCCGACAGCGACGGGTCAGCCGCCCACACGAGCGCGGCCACACCGGCCACGAACGGGGACGAGAAGCTCGTCCCGGCCCGCAGGCGCGCCGCGTTGGCGGGGGCATCGGGGTCCGGCCCGACGAACGTCCAGAACGGGCCGTAGATGTCGACCGAATCGCCCTCGACCTGGCTCCCGAAGTTCGAGCCCGGGTCGAGCGCGGTCGCGCCGTGCGCCATCCCGCCGACGCAGATCACCCCCGGCAGCTCGCACGGAATCGTCGTCCCCCCTTCCGGGCTCGCGCCGCCGTTGTCCACGTCCTTCTGGGGGGCGCCGCCCTGGGCGTTGCCCGCGGACGCGAACAGCAGCTTCCCGGTGGCGGCGACCGTACCGGTCATCGAGCCCAGGATCTCGCTCGGCGATGGGCACAGGCCGAGGCACGCCACCTTGACCGCGATGTCCCACCCGAGGTCCAGCTCGAACCCGAAGCTCATGTTGACGATCCGCGCGCCGCCGAAGAGGGTCGCGGTCACGATCCGCTCGAGCGTGAACACGAGCGCGAAGAAGTCCGTCTCGAACGGCACCGCGAGCAGCTCGCCGACCGGGCCGGCCGGGCCCGCGGCGCCGAAGCCGTCGTCCGGCCGGCCCATGGCCGCGGTGGTCACCATGGTCCCGTGCCAGTTGCACGCGCTCCCCCCGCAGCTCCCGGGGTTCGGCACGTTCCAGTCGCCGACGACCTGCCTGACGGCCGGGAAGTCCGCGCTCGGGGCGAAGCCCCCATCGATGACCAGGATCCTGACCCTGTTCCCGAGCCTCCCGGCGCGCTCCAGCGCCTGCCACGCCCGGCCCACGCCGATGTCCTGCGCGCTCCCGGTGTCCATGTACGGCCACGCGAACGCGTTCGGGCCGTACGAGGCGTCGTCGCCGGCCGGCGCCTCGGTCGTGGTCCCGTCCGCGATCGCGTCGTACGGCAGCACGAAGTTCGGGCTGACGGCCAGCCCGCCGCGGCTCGCCTCGGCGAGCGCAACGGCCAGCAGCTTCGAAGCCGCCTCGGCGGACGTCGTGAACGAGCCGGCCAGTGCCGGCGCCTTCCCGCGGACCTCCGCGATCAGCGCGGCCACGTCCGCAGCGGCCGGGTCGAGCGCGACCAGGTGCTGCGCCGGCTGACCGCCGATCCCGGGGACCGTATCGACCTCGGTGCCCCCCCAGCGGCCGAGAAAGGCGGCGAGCTTCGCGTCGTCGTCGGTCGCGAGGATCAGCTCCCCGAGCACGAAGTCCATGGCGATGCCGGTCTGCCCGACCATGCGCGCGAGCGGGCGCGGGCCCGGCAGGGACGCGAGCGCCGGCTTCAGCGCCGGATCGACGCTCAACGAGAAGCCGGGCGCGACCGCGTCGGCGGGCAGGTCATCCACCGTTTCGGTCAGCGGATCGCCCCCCGTCTCGGCGGGCGTCTCCCCGACCATTTCGACCGCCTCCTCCGGGACGGCCTCGACGCCCGGGTCCGGGGCCGGGTCCGCGCCGGCCGCCGATCCCCCCGAGCCCCCGCACGCCGCGGCCACGCCGAGGAGTGCGAACATGCCGGGCAACGAGGCCCGTCCGACGATCCGCGAAATCCCTTCGTTCTTCATCTCCACCATCCATGACAAAGACTATCCTTAAATGTCATTTGCAGCCCCAAGGGTGGCGTCAAGGGGGGCCGCATGCGCGGACGAACCGCGGGTTGACGCCGTGTTCCCGACCGTCCTACCGCCAACACCGAGCGACGACTCTCCTTCACGGAGGAACGCATGACCGGCAGGGTGCTCGCTTGAATCGCGGCCGGGCTCATGCTCGCGACCGCGTGCGGAGGAAGCTCCACCGTCGGCCGCCCGGCAGGCGACGCAGGCGACCTGGGAGAGGATGGGGACACGGGGGGAGGCGGGGACACGGGCGCCGGAACCGCCTGCCCGCACGCCGCGCCGGGCGGCGCGTCCGCGACCGTGGCGGTCCATGGCGCGCCCGCCGTGGTGGCGGAGGCATCGGGCACGGCCATGAACCTCCTCGACGACCAGGGGAGCCCGCTGCCGGCCGACTCGCGCGGTGCGCTGCGCCGGGTTCGTGCGGCAAGGCCGGGATCGTCTTCGCCGCCGTGCCCGCGGGCGGGAAGGGCGCGAGGCTCCGCTACCTGGACGTGACCGGCGACCAGGCGGCCAGGTGCCGGCGCCAGGCCTGCTCGGCCAGCACGGCCAGCCTGGACTCGGCGGCGCCTGCCTCGGACCGGTCGGACGCCGCAATCGCAGCGGTCAGGTCCTCGGCGGCCACCTCGATCCGGCCACGGAGCGGGGGCTCGACGGTGTCCCGCGTGGCCAGGAACCCTGCCTCCAGCAGCAGCTTCGTCCGGTACACGCCCTCGAAGGTCGGCTCCTTCACGCCCGCCAGGGACGGGTCCCTGCGGTAGCGCCCGCGCACACGGACGGTCGTGGCCGCCGCGGTGGTCACATAGACGCCGAACACGCCCATGCGCCCGAAGCGGTAGGCCTGCGGCAGCGTGATCCCCCCCGCCCAGAGCGCGCGGATCCCGAGGTCGGCCGCGAGCCCGTCGAGCCGCCGGACCTCGTCCTCCGGGAGCAGCCCTTGCGGGTCGCCGCCCTCCTTCAGGATCCGGAGCCCCCTGGACTTGTCCAACGTGTCGATGAGCACGACGCGGACCCCCTTTCCGGCCACCATCCGGAGCCACGCATCGAGGCCCTCGACCGCCCGGCCGTCCACCAGCACGTCCGTGGCGGTGAGCAGGCCCTGGTCCACGAAGAACACCGGGGCCGCCGCCCACGTGCGGAACCAGGCCGAAACCTCGGCCGCCACCGTCTGCTGGTCCTCGAACGACAGCGGGAACAGCCCGTACTTGCCGAGGTCCAGCCCCATCCCGCGCGCCGTGTTCAGGACGCCCCAGGCGCCGCGCGCGACCGTGTCGGCGTCCACCTGGTTCCGGGGCCTGACGAGGATCCCCTGCGCGGCGGCGTGCCGCAGCACCGCCTGCACGCAGTCCGGCGGGAGCGCGTCGAGGAGCCCCGGCCTGGAGACGAGCTGGTCCGCGCGCTTCCGCGTGACGCCGTCCACCATGACCTCCGGCAGGCCCGCCGCCTTCGCGAGGTCGATCGCGCGGAGCGCGGCGTCGCGGCCGCCGCCCCCCCAGCCGACGCGGACGCACAGGCCGAGCCGGTGCCGCTCCGGCACCGCGACGCCCGCACGCCGCACCCCCTTCCGGATCCGGTCGAGCGCCGACCGTCGCTGCGCGCCGGTCCAGCGCGTCGCCCTGGCGAACTCGACGAAGACCGTGCAGGGCCGCGGCCGCCCGTCCGGCGTGTCGCGGAACCGCTGGAACCACCGGTTCGCCTCCCGGACGACCTCGCCGAGGCGCCCGGGTCCCGGCGGGATCTCCACGCAGGGCGGCGGGAGGTAGGTCCGCAGGTTGACGCGCGTGCCGACGTTCGTGGTCATCAGGATGCGCCCCGCGCACTCGCGCCAGGCCTCCCAGTATTCGTTCGGGCCGACCGCGACCTCCCCCACCCCGCCGAGGCGTTCCAGGTCGAGCGCCGTCCCGACCTCGAGCGGCGCGGTCCGCCCGATCGCACGGGCCTTCGGCGACGCGTAGGCCGCCCGCCGGATGTCACCCGCCGCGCTGCCCTCGTCGCTGACCCCGAGGAACGGACCGTACCGGCGATGGTCGTAGCCGCGCAGGGTAGCCGCCGTCCGATCGGGGTCCCCGCCCAGGTAGCGGAGCGCGCGGAACGCGAGGCCGTCCAGGGCCGACCTCGGCTCGACCCCCTGGCCGCCAGCGGGCCCGGCGACGGCCCGGCCCTTGAAGCGGCGGAGCGCCTCGCGGCACGCCGCCTCCAGGTCGGCCGCGTCCGCGACCGCCGTGTCCCCGGCCCGCGCCAGCGGCTCCATCCGTCGAGCGAGCCCGTCGAGGTCCGCGTCACCCATTCGCGCCCCCCTTGCGGTCGTGCGGGTCCTGCACCGGCCTCGCCCCGGCCTCGCGCAGGTCCCACAGCAGCCAGTCGTCGTTGCGCACGTAGTGGTGGTCGTGGTTGTCCCACTTCTGAGGGATCTTCCGATCGATGGCCGCCCCC
>VGRB01000005.1 GCA_016875475.1 Deltaproteobacteria bacterium | reverse complement strand
CCTTCGCCGCCATCGCCGCGTCCATCGGCGCGATCTCCCCCCCCGCGATCGCCGCGGCGACCCCCACGAGCGCGACCTCGATCGAGGCGGACGACGACAGCCCGCCGCCGAGCGGGACCTCGCCGTGCAGCCACACGTCCGCGCCGCGGACCGGCCGACCCGACTCGCGGAGCGCCCAGAACGGCCCGAGCACGTAGGCCGACCAGTCGAGGGTGTCCGGGGGCGACAGCGCGGTCAACGCCCCGCCCGCGAAACGACGCAGGTTCGCGGACCACACGCGCACCTCGCCGTCGTCGCGGGGCGCCGCGGCCACGCGCGTGCGAAGGTCGAGCGCGGCCGGGAACACGAACCCGTCGTGGTAGTCCGTGTGCTCGCCGATCAGGTTGACGCGCCCCCCCGCGTCCGCGACGTGCGTCGCCGGGCGTCCGAAGACCGACTTGAACTCGTGCTCCGCGGCCATGCTCGCCGTCGCTCCGCGGGTCCGCGATGGATGGTAGCACGCTCGCGGGGGGTGCGGCCCTCAGGTGGCCAGCGCGTCTTCGAGGGTGGTCGCGACCGTGTAGCGCACGGGGTTCTCGCGGACCCCGTCCAGCGCCGCGAAGTGGGCGCGCCCGCAGTCGATCTTCCCCTTCTCGGTCTCCCGCAGCGCGTCCGCCAGCAGCGCACCCTTGGTTTCGACGACAAGGAACAGGCGCTCCGCGCCGTCCGTCTCGGCGACCACCGCCCAGTCCGGGTTGTACGTGCCGAGCGGAGTCGGGACCCGGAACCACCCGGGCAGCTTCGCGTAGACCTTGACCGCGTCGTTCTTCTCCATCTGGTCCGCGAACGCGGCCTCGGTGCCGGAGTCGTACACCACGTGGTCGAACACCGACTTCTTCGCGTCCACGATCATGTTCCGGAGGTAGCCGGTCAGCTCCTCCTTCTCGAACAGTTCCTGCGCGTAGAACGCGTCGTCCCCGACCCGCTGGTACTTGATCCCGTCCACGAGCGCGAGGCGCTTGCGGGTGTTGATCGCTTCCGCGGCGACCTGGATGAAGCGCTGCGGGTTCCGGGCGAAGTCCGACAGGCGCCCGCTCCAGGTCAGGATCCGGAACAGGGTCCGCCGCGTAAGCCCCGTACGGTCCTGAAGGTCGGTCAGGAGGTCCGGCAGCTCCACGTCCGGCTCGTCCAGGGCCACGATTGCGGCCCCGGCGCGCTCCGTCGCCTCGACCCCCCCGGGGCCGATCGCGATGTCGGCCTTGCGCCACTGCAGCCGCGTCCTCGGGATTGGCGGCGCGTCCCGGAGCGCGGTCGTGCAGTCCCCGACCAGCCGCTCGTTATCGAAGTGCACGCGATATGTGGTCCGGTCCCGGATGCGATCCCAGAGGGCCTTGAAGTCGGACCCGTGGAGTACGGCCTCGCGCGGGCGCACGGGCCGGCGCTCCCCGGCGTCGCGGATCTCCAGCCGGCCCGCGACCTTGCGCAAGACCTCGCGGATGCCCACTCGCTGCGGCGCGTACGCCTCGGGCACCGCGAGCGTCTCGTCGCGGAGCGCGCGCCGGAGCGCGTCCTGCACCCTGCCCTTGCCGTCGATGTAACCGGCCGCGCGCAGGTGGTCCCACAGCGCCTTGGACGCCTCCCAGCCCAGGGCCTTCCGGGCGCCGCCAGGGCAGGAGACGGGGATCGCCGCGAACTGCTGCGGCTCGACCACGCCGAACCGGATGCCCGTGTCGGCCTCGATCTCCTTCTGGAGGTTGTCCGCGAACTGCTGGTAGCTCTCGGACGCGATCACGGTCAGCGTGTTGACCTCGAACCCGCGCTGCCGCTCCCCGGCCTGGTTCACGCACAGGCGCAGGCCGCGGCCGAGCGTCTGCCGCCGCGCCAGCTCCGTCCGGATGTCGCGGAGCGAGCAGATCTGGAACACGTTCGGGTTGTCCCACCCCTCGCGCAGCGCCGAGTGCGAGAAGATGAACTTCAGCGGTGTTACGAACGAGAGCAGGTCCTCCTTCCTCTTCATGATCAGGTTGTAGGCGCGCTGGGCGGCCTCGCGCCCGGACTCGTTGCACTCGTCCGTGTCCTGCCAGCGACCCTTCCGGTCGATCGAGAAGTAGCCGTCGTGCACCTCGGCCGCGTCGCGCGCGAGGTCCACCTCGTGGAAGAGCGTCTGGTAGTCCGGGTGCCGCGCGAGCCGCCGGTACTCCTCCTCGAACGCGACCGCGTACTCGCCCTTGACCGGCCGGCCGTCCTCGTCGTAGCGCCGGTACTTGTCGACTGCGTCGATGAAGAAGAGCGAGAGCACCTTGATGCCGAGCGGCCTCAGGCGCTTCTCCTTGTCCAGGTGCTCGCGGATCGTGCGCCGGATCATCTCGCGCCGGACCGCCGTGGCGTCCACGTCCCCCCACGCCTCGCCCGGGCGCAGGAAGTGCTCGCCGCCCGGCACGCGAAGCTCCATGTACTCGTTCCCCTTCTCGACCCGGATCTCGCCGACGCGGCAGTCCTCGTAGAGTTCGCGATTCGTGACGTCCCTCAGGCGCTCGCCGTCCTGGACGGTCTTGACCACGCGCCGGACCCCGAGCACCTCGGCGACGTCCACCTCCACGAGCGCCGTGATCGCGCCCCTGCGGTTCTCGACGGACACCAGGCGCACGTACGGCTTGTTGTGCCCGGCCTCGACCGTGGCGGACGCGACCTCGATCTGCTTGACCAGCCTCCGCTCGTACGCGTCCACCGCGTCGAGACGGTAGACCATGTGGTGCTTGTCCACGTGCGTCGCCGAGTACCGCAGCGTGCAAAGCGGGTCCATCTTGCCGAGAGCGTCCCGGCCGGCCCCCGACAGCCCCCCATCCACGCTCTGCGGCTCGTCCACGATCACGACCGGCCGCGTCGCGCGGATCAGGTCGATCGGCCGCTCGCCCCCCGTCTTCTCCTGGTCCTTGTAGAGGTTGTTCACGTCCTTCTTGTTGATGGCCCCGACGGTCACGACCATGACCTGGAGATGCGGGCTGGTCGCGAAGTTGCGGACCTGGCCGAGCTTCGTCGAGTCGTAGAGGAAGTACTCGAACGGCACGTTCGCGTACAGGCTCCGGAAGTGGTCCTGCGTGATCTCGAGCGTGCGATAGACGCCCTCCTTGATCGCGACCGACGGGACCACCACGACGAACTTCGTGAACCCGAACCGCCGGTTCAGCTCGAACACCGTGCGCAGGTACACGTAGGTCTTGCCGGTGCCGGTCTCCATCTCGACCGTGAAGTCGCGCGAGGCGAGCGTCACGGCCGGCTCGAGACCGTTGCGGAGCTGGACGTCGTCCAGATTGCGGAGCAGCTCGTCGTCGAGCAGGCACAGCCGGTTCCCGATCCCGAGGCCGGTCTCCAGGCCCGCGAGGTGATCCCCTCCGGCCCCCGCCGCGCGGCCGTAGGTCACGGTGAACTCGGTGCGGCACGTCTCCTGCCCGCGGAACAGGTCGCAGACCGCCTCGATCGCCTGGAGCTGGTAGTCGAGGTCCGGCTCGAAGTGCAGCTTCATCGCCCGTTCCTGCGCGGTTGCGACCGCTTCATCGCCCGTCCTTGCGCGGCGGCAACTGCTTCACCGCCCGTCCTTGCGCGGCGGCAACTGCTTCACCGCCCGGTCGAAGTCCGACTCGAACGCCCGGTCCTCCGCGGCGCGGAAGCGGGCGAACTCGCGCTCCGCGTGCTCCCGGACCAGTTCGGCCGAGACCCTGCCCGCGTTCGCCGGGATCTCCCGGTCGTTGAGCGCCAGGAAGCCGTGGAGCTTCTCGATCCAGTCCCGCATGGTCATGGGGATGCGGCGCTCCGCCTGTCCCTCCGCGAAGGTACTGCTCCACGAGGTTGTTGAGCGCCCGAAGCTCGTCCTCAGCGAGGTAGTTCTTCGCCACGCCGACGTCCGACTTCCGGATGCGCGCGCCCTGCCATGCGGTCAGGCCCATGTTCGGCTTCCCCGCGTCCGCGCGGTCCAGGATCACCTCCGCCGCGGTCCGGCCGTGGATTGCGTAGTGGACCTTGTTCTGGACCGTGGCGAAGAACTGCGCGGTCAGCGGGTCGGCCGGGTCGTAGTCGATGCTGGTCGCGTAGATGTCCGTGATCTTCTGGTAGAACCTCCGCTCGCTCGTGCGGATGTCCTGGATGCGCCGGGACAGCTCGTCGAAGTAGTCGCCGGCGCGCGGGTCCTTCAGCCGCTCGTCGTCCAGCACGAAGCCCTTGACCAGGTATTCCTTGAGCCTGTCCGCGGCCCACTGCCGGAACCGCACGCCCGCGGGGCTGCGCACGCGGAACCCGACCGCCAGGACCACGTCGAGGTTGTAGTGCTCGACCTCGCGCTCGACCTCGCGACCGCCCTCGACTTGAACTGTTCGGAAACGCCGAACAGTTGCCTCGCGGACCAGCTCCCCGTCCTCGAAGACGTGCCGGATGTGCTCGCTGACCGTGCCCTTGGCCTTGCCGAAGAGCGCGGTGAGCTGCTTCTGGCTGAGCCAGACCGTGCGGTCTTCCAGCCGCACGTCGATGCGCGTGCGGCCGTCCTCGGCGCGATAGACCAGGAACCGGCCGGTCGCCTCGCTCCCTTTGGTCCCGGTGCCCGCCGTCCCGCCTTCCCTGCCGTCCCCCATCCGTCCCCCCCGAGCTACAGGCTCCGCACGGTCTTCAACCCGTGCTGATCCAGGATCGCCGCGAGGTTCGTCTTCGCCACGTCGTCCGCGAACGCGGCGTCGCGGAACACGCAGCAGACCTCGCCCGCGGGCGCAAGCTCCCGGTGCCACGCCACGACGCCGAGCGCCAGCGCCTCCACGTCCTCCCGCCCGATGCGGGTCGCGAGGCACGCCATCAGCACGCCCCCGCCGACCGCGTGCACGTCCATGCCCCCGATGGAGCGGGTCACGATCGGCACGCACAGGTCCACGCCGAGCTTCAGGAGCAGCTCGTAGAGGATGTCCTGCTCCGTCCGGTCCGACTTCAGGTGGTCGATCGAGTCCTCCAGCGTCCGGACCACGTCCTCCCGCGCCCGGTCCGGCTCCCACGCGCGGATGTTGGAGGAGGCGAGCTTGAAGACCCGGAACCCGAGGTCGCCGGAGAACATGGGGTTGTCGTCGCGGACCTTGCGACCCGCGCGCCGGAGGCGTTCCTTGGTGATGTCGGCGATGGTCGCGTAGCCGGATTGTCTCGTCGGCTCGGGTAGTTGCACGAGAATGAAGCGACGCTTCCCGCCGTCCGCGGCGTTCTGCGCCATGACCGCATGGCCGGTCGTGCCCGAGCCGGCGAAGAAGTCGAGGACGAGGTCGTCGGCGGTCGAGGCGATCGACAAGATCCGGGCGATCAGCTTCGTGGGCTTAGGGGTGTCGAAAGGTGCCTGGTCGTCGAACAGGGAGCGCATCTCCATCTTGGCGTTTCTGTTCGACCCCGCGAACTCGTATCCCCACCAGGACACCGGCACGACCCCCTCCTGGACCTCGGACAGGAATCTCTTCACGAACGGCATGTCGCCGTCAGCGTCACGTCCCCACCAGAGGCGGTCTTCCGCGATCAGCCGATCGAGGGTCGCGCGGGACACGCGCCAGCTCGTCCCCGGGGGAGGAAGAACTTCGCGCCCACTTGGATTCCTGATGGGGTAGTAGTCTTTCTCGACATACTCCTTGCGTGTCAGTGCCCCGCGCGTCCACTCCCCGCGAGGGTCGTTGTCGGGGTTCTTGTAGACCGAGAGCTGCTCATCGCTTCGCGGGATCAGACGACGCACGAACTCCGTACCTCGTGAGTATGCGACGACGTACTCATGCGTCGTCGAAACCCCCTGGGCATCGTTCGAGGGCGTGTCCTTCTTCTGCCATGCGACGACGCAATAGCGGTTCTCCTCCCCGAAGACCTCGTTCATGATCGCTTGCAGGCTGGCCAACTCCCCATCATCGATGCTCACGAAGACCACCCCATCCTGCCGGAGCAGCGTCCGCGCCAGCTTCAGCCGGGGGTACATCATGTTCAGCCAGTCCGTGTGGAAGCGGCCGGACGCCTCGGTGTTGGACGTGAGCTTCCTCCCCGAGCCGTCAACCTGCCCCGTCAGCGCGAGGTAGTTGCCGATGTTGTCCCGGAAGTCGTCGGGATAGACGAAGTCCTTCCCGGTGTTGTACGGGGGGTCGATGTAGATGAGCTTCACCTTCCCGGCGTACGACTTCTGGAGGAGCTTCAGCACCTCGAGGTTGTCGCCCTCGATCACGAGGTTCTGCGTGGTGTCCCAGTCCACGCTCTCGCCGGGACACGGGCGCAGGGTGCCGGTCGAAGGCGTCAGCGCGAGCTGGCGGGCGCGCCGCTTGCCGTGCCAGTTGAGCCCGTACTTCTCCTCCCTCTCGTCCACGGCGGCGCCCAGGAGCTGGCGCAGCACGTCGAAGTCGATGCGGCCCTCGGTGAACGCTTCGGAGAACAGATCCTTCAGGCGCGCGACGTTGTCGGCCACCCCGTCGGGGCTGCGGGTTTCTGGGTCGCCGGGCGAAATCGGGTTCATCGGGGCTCCTCTGTCCGAAGGGCTTCCGAGAGCGCGCAGCGCCTCGCCTCGAGGCGCTGGATTGCGAGGTTCAGCTCGATCCGGCGGGCGATCCCGGGCTCGCGCCCGGCCCGGGACCGCAGGCTCGCCAGCTCCCGGGTCGCCTCGTCCCAGGAAGCAACGGCCTCGCGGGTCCCGGCGGCCCCGCCGGTCGGGCTCGGCGGCGGGACCCGGAACTCGCCCGAGATCGCAGCCGCCGCCAGGGCGTCGATCCGCGCGGCCCAGGCGTCGTACAGCTCGAACAGGTCGCGGGCGTACGCGGCGGCGGACGCGAGCGCGAGGCTGCGCAGGAATGCGCAAGCGGCCGGGTCGGGGGTGGCGGGGTCGAACGGGGCGGTCGTGCGGACCTCGTCCGCGACGAAGCGCCCGTCCTCCCCCCGGGAGGTACGCTTGTGGGCGATCGACACGCGCGCGCTGTCCGCGGCGGTCGCGACGAGCAGCACGGGATACGGAATCGCGCGGTGGAGCAGCTCCGCGACGCGGACGGCGCGGCGCGCCGCGCGGAGCGTCGCGGCGACCACGGCGATCTCGGCGTACTCGCGCTCCGTGTCGCGGAAGGCGGGGAGGCCGATCGTCTCGGGCTTGAGCGAGGCGACCCAGAGCAGGTCCGCGATCGCGTCGCCCAGCAGGCGGCGGTCCGCGGGTCCGGGGAGGGCCTGCTCGAGCAGCGTCTTCTTCGGGACCCGGCGGTCCACCCGGGCGCGATCGGGCAGGCCCAGGGCTGCGATGACGGCGGCGATGCTCATGACGGCGGCCGCTCCCGGGGGGGCTCCGGCGACGGTCCCGTCGCGGCCTCGGGAAGCACGACCAGGAAGGCGACCACCTCGAACGCGTCCATGCCGCGGAACTCGCCAGGCCGCCCGGTCGTGCCGCCCGGGGAGAAGAGGCTCGCGGTCGCGCGCTCCTCCGCCTTCCCCGCGACGGACGCCACGGCCCGGGCGAGCAGGGCCTGGACGCGCGCCATGTCCATTCCGCCCCGCGTCGCGCGGTCGAGCCGCTCGCAGGCGGACAGGTCGGGGAGGTCGCGCCCGAGACAGGTGCGCCGCAGGCGGTCGAGGATCGGCTTGGCCTGGGTGTAGGGCAGAACCACGGCGCCGTCGTCGCCGACGTGGACGAGGAAGTGGGGGGCCAGGGGATAGCCTGGGTCGATCGGATCCCGCCCCCCCGCCGGCTCCTCGGCGCGCAGGCAGAACACGACGCCGGGCGGTATGGCCGCGTCCCAAGCGCCCGCGGCGTTCGCGGTCATGACCGCGAACGAGCCGAGAGGGAGGCGCGGAAGCGCGTCGGGGTGCTCCTTCGCGAAGGAGGACAGGTCCATCCGGAAGTCGTTGAAGGTCAGGTCCGCGATGGACACGCCGCTCGACAGGTCCTCGAGGTCGATGACGGCCTCCTGGAGCTTCAGGAGCTGCTTGCGGCGGTACTCCAGGTCGTTCATCCGGTCGCCGGACTGGTGCTCGATCAGGTTCTCCTCGCCCGTGGCCGAGATGTCGAGCAGGACCATCTTGCCGCTGACGCGCTGTTCGAGGTTGATGTACTCCTCCATCTCCATGTTGGGCCAGAAGTTGACCAGGCGGACGCGCTCGTTCGGCGACCCGATGCGGTCGATGCGGCCGAAGCGCTGGATGATGCGGACCGGGTTCCAGTGGATGTCGTAGTTCACCAGGCAGTCGCAGTCCTGGAGGTTCTGGCCCTCGGAGATGCAGTCGGTCGCGACGAGCAGGTCGATCTCGCCCTCGCCCGCGAGGTCGGCCGGCCGCTCCTTGGACCGGGGCGAGAACGCGGTCAGGATCGCGCCGAGGTCCGTCGCGAGGCCGGGCAGCGTCGTCCGGTTCGCGCCCGTGCCCGTCACGATGGCGCAGTGCAGGCCGAGGTCGGCGACGGCCCGGCCCGACAGCTCGCGGAACAGGTACTCGGCCGTGTCCGCGAACGCCGTGAACACCAGGAGCTTGCGGTTGCCCGGGTTGATGGGGTCGCGGCACTTCTCGCGGATCACCTCGCGCAACGCCGAGAGCTTCGCGTCGCGGCCGGGGTCGACCGCCGAAGCCGCGGACTGCAGGGTCGCGAGCCGGTTCCGGTCGAGCGTCAGGTCCTGGCGCCACCGGCGCCGGTCCACGTCACGCACCAGGACCTTGACCTTGCGGCCGAGCAGGAGCGGCTCGAACGCGGGGTCGTCGATGTCCACGTCCGAGATGTCCAGGTCCTCGAACGACTCGCCGGGCGCGTCGAGCCGGGCGATCATCGCGTCCACGTCCGCGAGCTGGCGCTCGAGCGTGAGCGCGAACGAGACGACCGAACTCTCCATGCGCTTCAGGAGGTTGACGCGCATGAGCTGGACCAGGCTCTCCTCGCGATCCGCCTGCCGGAAGACCGAGCCGCCCCCCTTCACGGGGATGTTGTAGGCCGCCTCGTAGGCCGCCTGCCGGTGCGGCAGGACGTATTTCAGAGGGGCGTAGGCCGCGAGGCTCAACCGCCGGATCTCGTCGTTGATGACCCGGATGGCCGGGAACTCCCCCGCGAGGTCCACGTCGGCCTTGAGGTTGACGGGCTTCAACCGCTCCGGGAACCGGCCCGTCTCCACCGTGCCGTAGTACTTGACCAGGTGCTTGCGGGAGCGCGCGATCGTCACGAGGTCGAGCAGCCGGAAGTAGTCGAACCCCAGCATGTCGAGCAGGCGCGGGGGCTTGCGCTCCGAATCCGGCAGGGTCAGCCAGCGGTTGAACTGGGCCTGCGCCTGCCGCACCGTGGCCTCGACGCTTCCGATGCCGTGCCCCCGGAGGGCCGCGTCGTCACCCTCGGTGGCGAACGCGATCTGGTTCTTCAGGTCCGCGAGCCGGTTGTTGACCGGGGTCGCGGACAGCATCAGGACTCGCGTCTTCACGCCCTGGCGGATGACGTCGCGCATCAGCCGGTCGTAGCGCGTCTCGCGGTCGCGCCGCGTCGCCTTGTTCCGGAAGTTGTGGGACTCGTCGATCACGAGGAGGTCGTAGTTGCCCCAGTTCACGTGGGCGAGGTCGATGTCGCCGGACAGGCCGTCGCCCCGGGACAGGTCGGTGTGGTTCAGGACGTCGTAGTGGAACCGGTCCGCGGCCAGGACGTTTCGCCGGTCGTTGGAGCGGTACAGCGTCCAGTTGTCCCGCAAGCGCTTCGGGCAGAGGACCAGGACACGGTCGTTGCGCAGCTCGTGGTACTTGATGACCGCGAGGGCCTCGAATGTCTTCCCCAGGCCCACGCTGTCCGCGATGATGCAGCCGCCGTGATGCGCGAGCTTGTCGATCGCGCCGACGACCCCGTCCCGCTGGAATCGGTACAGCTTCCGCCAGACGACAGTGTTCCGGATGCCGGTCGCCGCGTCCACCACGCGGTCCTCGTCCAGGCCGTCGCCCGCGCCGCCGAGCAGGTGGAACAGCACGAGGTGGTAGAGGAGCGAAGGCGCGCGGGGGGCCGAGAAGTCCGCGAGCGCCGCGAGGAACGCCTCCTTCGCCGCAACCCCGTCCGGGAGCCGGCGCCACTGCTCGTCGAACCACGCAACGAGCCCGGCGACGTCCTCCGGGACCGCGGACCCGTGCACGAGGGCGAGCGGGTTTCCCGGCGTGATCCCGAGCCCTTCCGTTGTGAACGGGCAGTCGCCGACCACGGCGCCGCCGCGCCCGGAGGAGGCGTCCCGGGCGATCAGCACGGATTGGGGGATCGCGGCGGCGGTCGAGCGGACTTCGACCTTCCGAGCCGCCCAGGCGGAGCACTCGCGGGCGAGCCAGGGGCCGAGCAGGCGGTTGCGGAACACACGGTCGCGCTCCCCCCCCATCAGGGAATCGCGAAGCCGGTCGCCCGGCGGGAAAATCAGCCGGGCCGCGGACACCAGCGAGAGCAGGTCGCGTACCTCGGCGAACGCGTGGAGCGAGAACGCGGGCGTCGCGACGTCCAGCGACGCGTCGGGGCCGATGGCGCGCCTCAGGTCGTCCACGACGCGCTCGGACCCGCCGTTCCTGATCAGCCTCATGCGACCCCCGCCGCCGACATACGCCCCGAGCCCGACCCGCGGACGGGGCGATTCTACACCGGCGGAGCGGGTCGGGCTGGATCCGGCGCACGGCCCCGCAGCATGCGGGGGGCGCCCCCTCCCCCGGCTCCGCCCTCAGGGGCGACAACCGCCGGAGCCGACACCGCCGGAGGTGCCGCCGCTACCGCCACTCGCCGATCGGCCGGTACTCGGTGTCGAAGGAATCGCGCTCGACCACGAGGGCGATCCCCGTGTGGGGGCCGTCCGGGCAGTAGCCCGTGTGCGGCGACGTGACCAGCAGGGGGCGGCGGTCTTCCAGCGGGACCTCGCGCGTGCCGCCCGCGCCGTCGGACAGCACCAGCGTGACGCGGCCGGAGAGCAGCACGAACAGCTCGGGGCAGTCGTGGCGCTCCAGCTCGCGGACGTCGGCCGCGGAGCCGTGCTCCGGAGCATAGACGCCCACGCGCCAGTGGCCGGTGTCGCCGCAGAGGACCTGCCAGCGCTCGGCGTCCTTCCAGGGCGTGACCGCGTCGGGTCCGACTCCCGGGAACGAGGGGGGACGTGTCTCGACGCGCCTCATCCGGGCCTCCTCATGCCGATGGCCGTGAAGACCGCGCCCGCGACCGTCATCAGCCCGCCCCACCAGATGCCGGGGTTCGCGGCGAACCAGTCGCCCGGCAGCTTCCGCGACAGCGCCGTGTCCGCGGGCCCGCCAAGGAGGCCGGCCCCGAGGACGATCAGACCGTACACGCCGAGCACGAGACCCACGAAGAACCAGATCGGAAGCGGTTCCCTGGTGTCCATCTCCCACCTCACCAGAAATAGACGTTCAGCGCCACGAGCACCACGCACGCCGCGATCGCCCACGTCCCCGGCCGCCCGTACCACGGCACCGCGGCCGCGGTCGCGTCCGCCGGGGTCAGCCCCTTGACCAGCCCGACCAGCTCCGAATCGGGCTTGGGCTTCGTCACGAGGCTGATGGCAACGGTCAGCACGAAGCACACGACCCACGCCCACGTGGCCTGCCACAGGTTGCGGCTCATGTCGGACGGGTTCTCGGTGAACGTCAGCGCCTGGGACAGCGCCTGCGGCATCGCGCCGAGCTTGTAGGCGAGGAAGATCGAGAACGACACCAGCATCCCCGCGACCAGGCCGAAGAAGGCGCCCGCGCTCGTGGTCCGCCGCCAGAACATGCCGAGCAGCATGGTCGCGAACAGCGGCGCGTTCACCCAACTGAAGATCGCCTGGATGTAGTCCATGATCGTGTTGAACTGCATGGCCGCGTACGCGGTCGCGACCGAGAGCACGATGCCGACGATGGTCGTGACGCGGCCCATCCACAGGAGGTGCGCGTCGGACGCGTCCTTCCGGATGACCGCCTTGTAGATGTCGTAGGTCCACACGGTGTTGAACGCGGACACGTTGCCCGCCTGCCCGGCCATGAAGCCCGCGAGCAGCGCCGTGATTCCGAGGCCGACGAGCCCGGTCGGGTAGTAGCGCAGGATGAGCATCGGCAAGGCCGCGTCGTTCCACGTCTTGCCCGGGTTCAGCGGGTCGTCGGGGATGACCAGTTCCCCGGCAGCGCGGAGCTTGAAGGCCACGAGCCCCGCGACCACCACGATGAACGGCAGCGCCATCTTGAAGAACGACGCCGTGATCGGCGTCAGGCGGGCCGAGCGCAGGTCCTTTGACGAGAACGCGCGCTGCACGACCAGGAAGTCGGTCGTCCAGTAGCCGAAGGACAGCACGAACCCGAGCCCCATCGCGAGCCCGAGCCACGTGATGCCCATCTCGTTCTGCGACGGGTCCCCGGTCGTGGCCCACAGATGGGTCATGGTCTCGGGCAGGCCCGCGAACACCTTGTCCACCCCGCCCAGCTCCATGATGCCCAGGATCGACACCAGGAACAGCCCCGCCCAGATCAGGAAGAACTGGACGATCTCGGTGAAGATCGCGCTCATCAGGCCGCCGAGCGTGATGTAGACGCCGATCGCCGCGGCCGACACCCACATGGACACGTGCCAGTCCCACCCGAGCAGGACCTTGAACACGAGCGCCATCAGGTAGAGGTTGATGCCGGACATCAGCAGGGTCATGACCGCGAACGAGATCGCGTTCAGCACGCGGGTCTTCTCGTCGTAGCGGAGCTTCAGGTAGCCCGGGATCGAGTGGATCCTCGACGAGTAGTAGAACGGCATCATGTAGAGGCCGAGGAACAGCATCGCCGGGATGGCGCCGACCCAGTAGAAGTGGCTGACGAACATCCCGTACTTCATGGTCCCGCCGGTCCACCCGAGGATCTCGAGCGCGCCGAGGTTCGCCGACAGGAAGGCGAGCCCCGCGACCCATGACGAGTTGCGTCGCCCCGCGAGGAAGAAGTCATCCCCGGACTTCGTGTAGCCCTTCAGGTACAGGCCGATCCCGATGATCGCGACGAAGTACACGGCGACGACGACCCAGTCCACCGGCGAGAGCGAAATCGTGCTCATCACTTCCTCCGAAGACGGCTCAGTACCGCAGCATCAACGACGCCTCGGTCCACCACGCGGTGTCCGTGGCGAGCGCGGCCGGGTCCACGCGGTTCAGCACGGACGCGGCCTTGCCCGGGACGAACACCCCCCCGACGACGTGCGCGACCAGGTGCTCGCCCGCGCGGAACTCGAGCGAGAGGACGCCTTCGGTCCCGAGATAGCGGTTCCCGAGCGCGTTCGCGGCCTTGAGCGCGCTCGCGACGCCGATCGTCAGCGCGGGCCGGAACCACGGCGCGACCGTCCATGCCACGCGCGCGTCGCCGACCAGCAGGCCCGCGCGCCCCAGGTAGAACGGGAAGCGGGGCACCGTCGCCTCCCCCCCGGGCGCGGCCAGCCGCTCGTCCAGGTTGTCGTACCAGTCGCGCACCTCGTCCTCGGTCAGGTACGAGGTCGCGGAGGCGTTCTTCCCGGAGTAGAGGAACGTGCCGTCGCGCTCGTTGCCCGGCTCCCGGTCGTCCGGCGAGGTCGCGAACACGTTGAGCGTGAGCACGACCGGCGCGAGGTCGAACGCCGCGTGCGCCTGCCACGCCCACGCGAGCAGCGTCTGGTCGTCGAGCCCCCCGCCCGGCGCGACGGCCGCGCCCTCCCGCTTCCCGTACTGGAGCACCCCGTCGATCCAGGCGGTCACGAACCCGAAGCGCCCCGCGAGACGCGCGTTCGGCGCCACCACCCACAGCCGCTTGCCCTCGACGTGGCTGTCCCACAGGTCGTGCAGCGCGATGGACAGCCTCAGGTCCGGCGCGAGCCGTACGTCCGCCCGCGCGCCGAACAGGAAGATGTCGGAGTCGAAGTTGTTGTCGTGGATCGTGATGCCTTCCCAGTTGTTGTCCGGCACCTGCGCGAAGAACGCGGACACGCGCGCCGCGTCGCCGAAGTTCCACCATGCCTGGGCCGCCCCGAGCCAGTGGTTCACGAACAGCCCGGTCGTGTCCAGGAACCGCTGGTAGCCGACCTTGAAGCCGAAGCGCCCGCCGGCGAGCGTGCCCTCGCCGAATATCTCGCGCTGCTTCAGGACGAAGACGTCGGCCGCGGTCGGGTCCTGCTCGTCGGGACTGTTGCGGCTCCAGTAGTTCAGGCCGACCTCCGCCTCCCAGTACACGCGGAAGGCGCCGCCGACGTGGAGGGTCAGGCGCGGGGTCAGGATCGTCGCGATCGCGCCCGCGGACTGGCCGTGGTCGTAGTACGGAGCCTCGCGGGTGAAGTCGCGGTCGCTCCGCCACAACCCGACCGTCTGGAAGTCCGCGTGGAACTCCAGGCGGTGGCCGGGGAGAGGCGGCGGGGGGGGCGACACCCGGCCGGTCACCGGGTCGACGCCGCCGGGCGCGAACGGGGTCGCGAGGTCGTCCGCGGCCGCGGGCGCCGCGAGCAGCAGCAGGGAGCCGAGGAGGGGCGCGAGGATGCGCGTCTTCATGTCACCCTCCCACCACGACGTGGCCGCCCTTGAAGAAGTACCGCCACCCGGTCGCCTCGTCGCGCGGGAGCGGCGGCCGGATGCGGACCGTGTGGAGCGTCCCGGGCTCGTCCTCGCTCGGCCAGTGGTAGAGGATGCGGCGGTCCGGGTCGTACGCGGCCCACCCGTCGGACAGCCACACGTAGAAGCCGTCCGGGTACGGCTCCCACGCCGGCACGTGCACGCCGCCCGCGTCCGTGACGCGCTCGCCGTTCCGGGGCGACGGGATGCCGATCTCGGTCGGCGCGCCGGTCTCCTTGCGCTCGTAGGTCAGCTCGTACTCGCCGGCCGGCGGCACCTGGCCCGACGACGGATCGAACCAGTGCAGCGGCGACCAGTACCGCTGGGAGATCGGCTTGCCCGCGACCGCGCGCGCGTTCGGCCGCGCCCACCCGCGCTCGGCGCGCCAGGGCCCCGGGTCCACGAGCCTCCCGTTCGCGGCGCGGATCGCGGGCCCGCGGATCGAGAAGTCCTCCTTGTTCCACAGGTCCCCGTAGTGCGCGTCGTTGTCCGACGTGTAGCACCACACGATCCGCCCGAGCCCGAGCCGGTCGAGCGCCTCGTAGTAGTTGTCCAGGATGTGCTGGGACACCGCGTACCCGGCCGCGGCGGACTTCTCGTGGCCGCCGAAGCTGTAGTACGTGCCGAACTCGCCGAACACGACGGGGGGGTTGCCGAGGTTCCATGTCGCGAGCGTGGCCGCGCCCGCGAGGCCCGCGTCGTAGTCGCGGTAGCGGACCTCCTCGACCGCGAAGTCGCGCATGCGCACGTTGAAGCCCGGGAACGGGTAGATGTCCGCGTAGAAGTGCGGCGCCCAGACGACGTGCGGCAGGTTCTCGGGCCGCGTCATGCCGACGTCCCACATGCCGCCGATGCCGCCGATCAGCATCGAGATGTTCATGGTCGGCTCGAGCCAGAGCACCGCGTCCGCGTCCGCGGCCAGGATCGCGCCGCCGACCTTCTCGTAGAAGGGCTTCAGGAAGTTCCTGTCGAACCCGACGTTGAACCCGGCGACCGCCATGAAGTCGAGCTTGTCGAGGCCCCAGTCGATCGCGATGCAGCGCTTGAGCAGCGCCGCGTCGTCGAGCGAGTCGCAGTCCGTGCCGAGCGCGGGGGGGGCCTTGCACTTCGCGACCCGCGCGGCCTTGTCCATGCGGCCGCACGGGTCCGGCGAGTCCGGGCCGACCGGCGGCGCGAAGTCCGGGATCAGGCGGAGCGTGGTCAGCAGCTCGAACACGAGGTCGCCGTTCTCCGCGCCGAGCAGGTCGTGGAGCGTGGTCTTCGCGGCATCGACGACGCCGAGCGCGTGCACGGCCGCGTCCGCGGTCAGGACGATGAAGTTCCCGTTCGGCTCGTTGATGATGTCGTACCCGATCACGTTCGGCAGGTCCGCGACCTCGCGCGCGACGCGGTTCCACATGGTCGCGTAGGCGTCCTGCACCCACTCGGTCGCGCTGATCTCGCGAACCTTCGCGCACCCGTCGAGCTTGTAGGGGTACGCGTCCGACGCGCCCGGGTCGTCACACTTCTTCACCACCTCGACCTTCCCGGCGTCGCAGCGCCGGAAGTCGGTCGGCCGGTGCCTGCCGTCGCGGCACTCCAGCGCCCTCATCCGCGGCCAGCCCGGGTTCAGCTTCCTCACCGGGTCGAGCGCCATCAGGCAGCCGAACGCGCGCGCCGTGTCGACCGACGTCATCGACATCAGGCCCCAGTTGGTGAACGGGAGCGGGTCCACGGTCTCCCACACGGGGGGGCTCCCCTCGGGCAGGTGGTCGAGCAGGTACGCGACCCACGGCGGGATGGCCGGGGCGCCGCCGCCCCCGCCGAGGAGCTTCCCGAGCAGGTTTCCGAGCTTGACCAGGAAGTCCGCCGTGCCCGGGTCGGTCTTCGACAGCCCGGACAGCAGCCGCGGCCTGCCCCAGTGCGGCGAGTCGAGGTCCTTCTCCTGGAGGCACTGCTCCACGATCCACCGCGGCGCGCCCTCGCCGCGGACCGCGTCGGTGTACTTCCCGTCCGGCCCCGGCAGCAGCGACAGGATCGTGCGCGCGATCGCGTCGTCCTGCGCCCCCGGCCACGCGGCCTCCGGGTACTCGTTGTACTGGCTGACCAGGTGGCGCGAGAAGCTGTCCTGGTGCATGTCGACGAGGACATAGACCCCGTGCCGGTTCGCGGCCTCGACCGCCTTGCGCACGCTCGCGATGTACGCGTCGTCGTACTTCCCGCGGCCGGTCGGCTCCGCGCCCTCCCAGTTGACCAGCATGCGGACCACGTTGAACCCCGCGTCCGCGATGTCCTTCATCTCGCGGTCCGCGGCGGCATGGACGCACGCGTCGTCCGCCTTGCCGTCCGGCCCGGTGGGGCAGCACGGGTCGTCCGCCGTGCCCGTCTCGCCCGCGCCGCAGGTGCGCGCCAGCACGAACGGACGCCCCAGGTAGCTCGGCACGCCGGTCGCGTTGACCTCGGCCATCTGGCCCGGGCCGATCGGCCGCCCGTCCACGGTCATCGGGACCTTGGTGCTTCCGCCCAGGTTGACCCCGTGCACCGTCAGGTACCGCCCGTGCCCGTCCCGCAGGTACGTCCGGTCCGTGACGGGCCGCGTGAGCGGCACCGCCTCCGGCCTGCCCGGGTCCGCGCAACCCGCCGCCCCCGCCGCGCCGGCCCCCACCGCCGCGGCGAGCGCCCATGCCACGAAGCCGCGTCCACGCATGGCGTCCTCCCGCGCGACCACACCGCGGATCCTGTACCTTGGATCGCCGAAAAGGGAAAGCGGGTATGGGGGGTTCGGACGGATGGCGGCAGCGTCGCCCGGGGCGTCAGGCGACCGTCCACACCCGTCCGAGGGAGCCGTGCTTCACGGTGGTCCGCGCCTTGCGGCCGTCGGGGCCCGTGAGCGCGAGCGTGTAGAGCGCGTCCCTGCCCGACCTGGCGTTGGTCACGGACGCGACCCGCCCGGAGTAGCCGAGGTAGATCCCCGCGGTCATCCTCACCTCGGTCCCCTTCGCGAGCGGGGAGGCCGGTCCCGCGCTCCGCGCGAGCTCCCACTTCACCCCGAAGCTCGATGACCGTACCTGCGTCGCGGCCTTCCCCTGTCCGTCGTCGAAGGACACGGTATGGACGCTCCCGTCGGCGTTCGCCCAGGACACGAACCCGGTCCGGCCGGCGTGGATCCCGGCGAGCATCCGGACCGGCGTGCGCTTGGGAAGCGCGACCGGAGTGGCCGCTGCGGGCGCTGCCGCGGCCGGCTTCCTGTCGATCCGGGGCGGCTGCCGGGGCGGGCGGGCACGGGCAGCGGGCCTGGGCTCGGGTTCGGGCTCGGGCAGGGGCACGGGCACGGGTTTGCTCGGGCGGGCGCGCTTCGCCGGGGAGGGCCGCGCGGCCTCCGCCATCTCGACGCCGAAGATCGCGGACAGGTCGCCTTCTCCAAGCACCTTCCCGGAGGCGGGCGCCGCGGTCGCGCCGGTCAGGCCCTTGCCCGCGTTCGCGATCAGGTCCGCCGGGTCCACGTCGCGCAGCCGGAACAGCAGATCCGGGCTTTCATCCAGGCGAGCCCCGATCCCGTACAGGACCGCGGCCACGTGCTTGCACATCGTCGCCCAGTCCGGGCACGAGCAGTGCATCTCGATCTCGGACGGCGACGGGAACAGCCCGGTGCCCTGCCGGCAGATGCGCTCCATGACCGCCTTCGAGAAGCGGCCCCGGAGCAGCTCGATCACCGAGTCGATCGCGCCGCCGCAGTCCTCGCACAGGGCCTTCCAGCGGGCCGCCGGGACCGGCTTCACCGAGACCTTCACGGTGTACAGAGCCGACCCGCTGACCGTGGCGCCGACCACCCCCTTTCCGATCTGGAGATCGACCACCGACCCGTTGCGCACGTAGGCCCGGCCCCGGGGCAGCCGGTTCTCGAAGTCGCTGTAGCGCTCGAGGTTGTCGCACCACGCCTTGCCCCAGAAGGTGCTCGCGATCGCCCGCCCCTCGATCACGACCGGCGAGACGTGGACGCCCTTCTTCGCGAGCTTCGCCATCTCCTTCGCCGCGTTCGCGCGCCGCACGGCCACGGGTACGTACGGCGCGAACCCGCCGTAGCCGCTCCCCCGCCCGTACCGGTCCCGTCCGTACCGTCCCCACCGTCCCACGTCACGCCTCCTGCATCGCGGTCCGCACGTCGAGCGCGACCAGCCGCATCAGCTCGTCGTCGGACATCTCGGTCAGCATCGCCTCGCCCCCACCCTCCAGCACGTCGCGGGAGAGCTGCCGCTTCGACTCGATCAGCGCGTCGATCTTCTCCTCGACCGTGCCCCGGCAGACGAACTTGTGGACCAGCACGTTGCGGGTCTGGCCGATGCGGAACGCCCGGTCGGTGGCCTGGTTCTCGACCGCGGGGTTCCACCACCGGTCGAAGTGGACCACGTGGGACGCGGCCGTCAGGTTCAGGCCGGACCCGCCCGCCTTCAGCGACAGCACGAAGAACGGGACCGACTCGTCCTCCTGGAACCGGCGCACGAGGTCCGCCCGCTTCGAGACCGCGGTCTCGCCGTGCAGCACGAGCCCCGGCCGCCCGAACACCCCCCCCAGGAACGCCGCGAGCGGCGCCGTGGCCTCCCGGAACTGCGTGAACAGGAGCACCTTCTCCTGGCGCGACGCGACGACCTCCGCGATCTCGCGCAGGCGCGCGAGCTTGCCGCTGTCCGCCTCGGCCCACGCCCCGTCCCCGAGCCACTGGGACGGGTGGTTGCAGACCTGCTTGAACCGCATCAGGGCCGCCAGCACCACGCCCTTGCGACGGATGCCGTCCGCGCCGTCGAGCTGCTCGGCCAGCTCGCGCACGGCCTGCTCGTACAGCACGGCCTGGCGGCGCGTCAGCGGGCAGAAGGCCTTGACCTCGGTCTTGTCCGGCAGGTCGGATATCACCGCCTTGTCCGTCTTCATCCGGCGCAGCACGTACGGCCGCACGAGGTCACGCAACGGCGCGTAGGCGTTGTGCTTCCGGTCGGCGAGGCGCTTCGAGAACGCGGTGAACTCGCGCGCCGACCCGAGCAGGCCCGGGTTGATGAAGTCGAAGAGGGACCACAGGTCGGACAGCCGGTTCTCGACCGGCGTGCCGGTGAGCGCGAGGCGGGCGCGGCCCGACAGCTTCTTCAGCGCCCGGGTCTGCTTCGCATCGGGGTTCTTGACCGCCTGGGCCTCGTCGGCCGCGATCAGGTCCCAGCCCGTGCTCGCGAGCCACGGCACGCGGAGCAGCGCGCCGTAGGAGGTGATCACGAGGTCCGCCCCGGACAGCACGCCGTCCCTGGGCGACTTCAGGTCCGCGGCCGGCATCGCGGACGGGTGCGCCACGAGGCAGCGGAGGTCCGGGGCGAACCGACCCGCCTCGGCGACCCAGTTCGCGAGCAGCGAGGCGGGCGCGACGAGCAGGCTCGGGCGGCCGCCGGTCTCGCCGCGGGCCTTGCGGACCAGCAGCAGCGAGAGCACCTGGATCGTCTTGCCGAGGCCCATGTCGTCCGCGAGGCACGCGCCGAGCCCGAGCCGCGACACGAGGTGGAGCCACCGGACGCCGACCTGCTGGTACGGCCGGAGCGTGCCGCGAAGCGCCGCCCCCGGATCGACCGCGGAGAGCCCCTCGGGGGTGCGGAGCCCGGCGAGCGTCTCCCGGAGCCACGGCCCGGCCGCGACCTCGGCCCACCGCCCGGTCCCGTCCTCGTCCTCCTCCCCCCCGGCGTCCGGACCCGCGCCGGCGAGCAGGCGCATGGCGTCCGCGAAGCTCAGGCCCTCGGCACGAGCCACGCGCTCGACCTCGCGGAGGCGGTCGATCGCACGCTGCAGGCGGTCCGGATCGACCTCGACCCAACCGCCGCGGACGAGCGCGAGCCCGTCCGTCGCCCGGAGCAGGTCGCGCACCTCCGCCTCCGTCAGCGGCTCGCCGTCGATCGCGACGTCGAGATGGAAGTCCAGCACCCCGTCCGTGCCCAGCTTCGACGGCCGATTGCCGCCGATCGTGGCCTTCGCGACCGCCTTCGACGGCCTGCCCGCGCGCCACGTCGCAGGCATCCGCACGACCACTCCCGCGGCCTCGAGCGCTGGTGCGTCCCGGAGCATCCGGACCGCCTCGCGCGGGGTCCAGCGGAGCGGGTGGAAGACCTCGTTCGACTCGACCATGGCGCGGACCCAGGGGCACGACTCCGCCGCGTTGTTGACCGGCACCAGCAGCGACAGGAGCTTCCCGCGGCTCGCCGCGCCCGCGTACTCGCGGAGGGCCTGGCCGAGCGGCAGGTGCTGCGCACGCGCGTGGGCGGACAGGCGCGTCGTGTAGGTCGCCATGAACGCGAACGGCCGGTCCGGATCCTTCCGGTTCTCCGCGAGGTGGAAGTGAACGCGCCCGACCAGGTTCCAGGCCGGGTGGAAGGTCTTGAGCAGCTCGGTGACGCTCCTGCCGGAGTCCGCGAGCGCGGCCATGAACGCGCCGTCGATCTGCCGCCAGAGCGCGGCGAGCAGGTCGGGGGTCACGTACTCGGCGCCCCGCATCGGCGGCGCGGCGAGCGCGAGCGGTGCGAGGTCGTCCGCCGCGGGCGCGGGCACGCGGATCCCCCCCCCGCGTTCCCCGCCGTCCGCCGCCTCCGGCGCCGAGCACACCGCGGTCACGTACCGCGCCGCGAACTCCCGCCAGTACGAGAGCACCGCGGGCAGGGCCGTGCCGACCTCGCCCGCGCCGAGCCTGAGCAGGCCCGGGCCCGTGCCGTCGGCGAACGCGGCGAGGAGCGGACCGGCCGTCGCGGGGTCCAGCGGGACGCCGTCCTCCGAGGGCGACAGCACGAGGCGACCGCCGGGCGTGAGCACGATCTCGACGCGTGACGTGGCGTCCATGGGCGCGAACCGTACCACAACGGCCGAGAAGGCGCTCGCGCTCCCCCAGGCTGCCCCGGTTGACGGGACGGGGGGGACGGGGGAACATCGGGTTCCCGGCGGGGGGCAGAACTGGAGGGCGCCATGCGGCGGATCCGGGTTCCTGCGGTCGCGATCCTGGCGGCGATCCTGGCGGCGATCCGGGCGGTTGCAGGGTGCTCGTCCGGCGGGGCGGACGCGCCCGACGGCGGCGGCACGCCGGGCGTCCTCGACGGCCCCCCCGATCCCGCGTGCGTGCCGGCGGACCCCGAGCCGCGGCCGTTCAAGCTCGACGTCCTCTGGATGGTGGACGCATCCACATCGATGTGCCCGGAACGGCACCAGCTCGCGGCCGAGTTCCCCGGCTTCCTGTCCGCGATCGAGGAGGCCGGGCCGGTGGACCTGCGCCTCGCGATCACGACCCAGGATGTGTGCCCGAAGGACAAGCCGCACGTGCGCGGCAAGTTCGTGTATTCGCCCTTGATGGACAACGACATCTCCCCGAAATGCGTGGAGAAGCGCGTGCTCCCGTGCGTGAAGCGCACCGACGGGACGGACGACTGCGCCGACCGGCCCGAGCTGGCGGGCCTGGACCCGCAGAACTGGGTCTGCGAGGACAAGCCGGCGAAGTTCCTGTACTCCTGCGACAAACCGGCCGTCCATGGCGACGATCCGTACGAGGGCGACGTCCTGTTCGTGGTGAACTCGCAATGCCGCTACAAGTGCGACAAGGCCGCCGCACCCGCCGCCTGCGCCCGCGTGTTCGGCGTCCCGGCGGACGGCTGCCCCGACGGGTGCGAGCCCCCCGGAGACTGCCTCGCGCGCTGCCGCGACTACCTGTTCGACGAGGAGCGGTGCGGCCGCGTGTGCTCGGCGTCCGAGTGCCACCCGACTTGCACGTACCCTGGCGACCCGGCGAAGGGATACGCCGGCGCGAACTTCCCGAGGCAGGACTTCCTGTGCACGCTCGTCTGCGACCCGGCCCCCCGCTGCGGGGACGTGTGCATCGCGGACCAGGGGAAGCCGTCCTACCGCTGCCTCTACAAGGGCGGCGACTACTCCCACGCCGGCTGCCTTCTCCCTCCTCCGACCGCCTCCTGCCCCCCCGCCGAGGAGGGCCCGAAGGTCCTCGACGCCGAGGCCGTGGCGACGTGGGTCGGGAAATGGAAAGAGGGCTCCTGGGCCGGGGACCCGCGGTGGAGCGGCCTGGATGACGACGCCCTCCGGCGCCGGGTGGCCGAACGCCTGTTCTCCTGCATGGAGATGGTGGGCGCGCACTGGAGCCCGTGCGGCGGCCACTACCAGGGACTGCGGGCCGCCTGGATGGCGCTCGACCCGGCCGGCGAGAACGCCGGGCAGGCGCGGGAGTTCCACCGGCCGGACGCGACCCTGCTCGTGGTGCTCGTGTCGGACGGCGAGGACTGCTCGTCCACGGACGGGGCGGTCAAGGCCGAGCAGTACGGCACGTGCGGCTGCCTCGCGGACCACGACGGCTGCCTGTCGGACGGCACGTGCGGGAAGGCGCCCGGGCCGCTCGTCCCGACCGGCGAGGCGGCGAACCGGCTGAAGACGCTCAAGCCCGACCCGGCGCGGGTCCTGTATGCCGCGACCATGGGGGACGCGGTCGCCGGGACCCCGACGTCACCCGTGCCCGCGGGCGAGGAGGACCGGGTCCGCCGGCGCTTCCGGGACTGCAAGTGTCTCCCGCAGCCCACCGCCTACTCGCCGCTGACCTACGTCTGCGCGAGCGAGCGCGGCAAGGCCGACCTCGGGGCGCGCTACATGGAGGTGGCCCGCGCGTTCGGCCCGAACGGGCGCACCGGCAACATCTGCGGGGACGGCCCCCTCACGGCCGGGGCGGTCGACCTGGCGCGCGCCGCCGCCGCCGCGTCCGGCCCGTCCGCCTGCGTGCCCGGCACGCTCTGGCCCGACCGGGGCCTGCGCGTCTACCGCGTCGGGACCGACGGCCTCTGGCACGCGATGGCCGCGGGGGGGACGGACGGGACCGCGGGGGACTACGACCTGATCGAGGACCCGGGGTGCCCGGCGGCGCTCACCACGGGGCTCCACCTGGAGAACGCGATCCGGCTTTCGCGCGCCCTCCAGGCCGGCGAGCGGGTCGGGATCTGCCCCGCGACCCCGTCGGTCGCGACCAGGGCGACCGGCACCCTGTCCATCCGGCTGCACCGGCTCGGGGAGGAGGCGGGGCCCGAGGTCTGCACCGCCGTCGCGACCGCGCCCCGGCCGCTGACCGGGTACCACGAGGAGGTCGCCCGGCGCGAGGAACAGGCGTGCGACGAACTCGACCTCCCTGGCGTCCCGGCGCGGCCCGACGTCACGGTCACGGTGCTCGGCCGGACCACGGACAGCCCGACGCCGAAGTGGATCGCGCGGAGGCGCGACCTCGCCGTCCCCCGCGGGACCACGCCGCTCGACCTGACGCTCTGGCGGGTCGGGACTTCCACGCCGATCCCCCCCCCGGCGGAGCTGACCGGCCGGGCGTTCCCGTCCGCGGTCCGGCTCGGGGACGGAAGGGTCCTGGTCACGGGCGGCTTCACGGCCGCCACGCCCGGCGATCCCGCGAACGTGTGGGACCACCCGTCGGATGCCGCGTTCCTCTACGACCCCGTGACCCGGGCGTTCGTCCCCGTGGAGTCCCGCATGGCCGAGGGCCGCGCGGCGCACGCGGCCGTGTTCGTCCCGGGTCCGGGCGGCGGCCGGGTCCTCCTGTTCGGCGGCTCGCGATCCGTCCGGTTCCTGAAGGACGGGGCCTTCCCGCTCGCCTGGGACGGCGCGGACTCGATCGCGTCGTACGAGGTCTTCGACGTGGCCACGGCGACGTTCGCCGCGCCGGCCCGGACGGACGGCGAGCCCGACGCGATGCGGCTCGGGCGCGCGTTCGCGTCCGCGATCCCGCTCGCGGACGGGTCCGTGCTGGTCGCGGGCGGCGGTACCCTGCCCGTGGACCCGGACGCGGGCTACCGGAGGTGCGATCTGTGGGCGCCGTGGGCGAACGAGGGCGCGGGCGGCCTGCTCCCGGAGGGACCTTACCTGTCCTTCCAGCGGGTGGCGCCGGCCTGGGCGGCGGTCGCGCCGGCCTCGCTCGGCCTGTCCCAGGTCGTGCTTGTGGGAGGCGACAGGGCCGGGACCTACGACGTGTTCCGGCAGTCGTCCCGCCAGGCGCAAGGCGTGCTCGGCGCGTTCGCGGAGGGAAGCCTCGGGGCGACGCGCTACTTCGCGACCGCGACGGACGTGGGCGCGTCCCGCGTGCTGATCGCGGGCGGATCGGGACTCGCCGCCGGATCCGGACTCGGGGGCTGGAAGCTCGATCCCCCGGCAGGCAAGGCGCTGAGGATGGCCTACCTGGCCCTCGAGGCCGAGATGGCGCCGGTCGATGCCCCGTGCGCCGCCCGCGTCCTGCACACCGCGACCGCCGGGGGGGAAGGCCATTCGGTCACGCTGGTGGGCGGGCTCACCGACTTCGCCGGCGGCGTCGCGACCGCGTGCGCGCTGGACTTCGACCCGGCCCCGGCCGCGCAGGTGGAGATCCCGATCGCGGCCCCGGACCTGGTCCGGGTGGGGCACGCCGCGGTCCTGCTCCCGGACGACACCGTCCTCGTGGTCGGCGGCACGGCCGACCCGCGGGCCGGTGTGCTCGGCGGCCCCGGCGCCGTGTCCGTGCTGGCGCCGCCGACGATCGATTTCGACCTCGTCCCGCAGCCGTGAGGACCGTCCTGCGCCCGGTCTCCGTGTGCGCCCTCTGCGCCGTCGCGTCAACCCAATGAGATCACCGCGGCCCTCTTCGCCCTGCGGTCAGCCACCCTCAAGCAGATCCTTCGGGAGGCCGCATGATATCCGTCGCGCGGCGCGAAGGAACGACGCGGAAGCAGATCAGACGGGGGCGCTGCTCGCTTCGCGGAGCAGCACGGGGATGTCCCCGATCCGCCGGGCGACAGCGTACCTCCAGGTCCCGTACTGGCCGTCGGCGTTCACCGCCCGGACCCAGCGCTTCGCCGCCTGTTCCTTGATCTCGGCGCGCTGGTCGTAGCCCTTGGTCTCGAGGATCAGGTGGACCTGCGGGTCGCCGCGAAGCCGGACGATGAAGTCCGGCACGTAGTCGTGCGACTGGTCGTCGTGAAGGTACGGGATCGCGAGACCGAGTCCGGCGTTCTTCGCGAAGGATTCCACGAGCGGGCTCGAGTCGATCAGGTAGGACGCGCTCTGTTCCCAGCGGGTCGTGTCCATCACCGCGCAATTCAGATGGCTGTGCACGACCTCGCGCACGTCCCGGGTCGTCCAGAAGCTGACGTCGGCCGTCGAGCCGGAAGGCCGGTGCGTCTCGTAGC
Source organism: Deltaproteobacteria bacterium (assembly GCA_016875475.1). GTDB lineage: Bacteria > Myxococcota_A > UBA9042 > DTJE01 > DTJE01 > VGRB01. Next base: position 12,436 of record VGRB01000005.1, on the reverse strand, counting down.
GCGGCAGCTCGGGCGCCTCGCCCGCATTCGTGTCCGGCCGGATGGCCTCGACCAGTCGCTCCATCACCCATCCGTAGTACGGTGACAGGAACGCATCGAGCGTGCAGGCCGGCTCGATCGGCCGCACGCACTCGCCCAGGAACCGGTGCACGACCGTGCGCATCTGCGGGAACAGCCGGTGCCGGGGCACCTGGCAGCCAGTCCTCGTCGCGAACTGGGCGGTCAGGTCGCGGGCAAGCTCGAACTCGAGTTCCTGCACGCGGCGGCCGGCGCGATACGGACTGAGGTCCACCCGTTCCAGGCGGCCGGGGCCGGTCAGGCCGTGGCGGCCCTGGTTCGTCGGCAGCCCCGCCTTCATCTCGACCTCGGGGGGGATCCGGAACGGGTCGAGTGTCACCGGCGCGATCGCGTCCCAGTCCACCACAACGCGGTCGCGGATCGCCTGCCGGTAGCCCTCGACGCGAGGGAAGTCGATCCGGAGCCCGGCGCGCTCGGGAAGCGCGCGCACGTGGTGGCGCAGTTCGGGCGGCGGGGCCTTGCCGTGAGGGTTCTCCTTGAACGGGATCACCTCGAACGGGACGCCGAAGACCTTCGCGACCTCCTCCGTCAGAAGGCCGTCCGCGCCGACCTCGTACGAGGTGCGCCGAAGGCCCCTTCCGACGACCTGTTCGCAGAGCAACTGCGACATGAACGGCCTGAGCCCGACGATGTGCGTCACGGTGTTGCAGTCCCAGCCCTCCGTCAGCATGCCGACGCTGACGATGCAGCGGATGTCCCGGCCCGGCGGATGCAGAGGCCGATCGAGCCGGGCGGCGAGCGCCTCGAAGCCGTCCGGACGGATCGGCCGGTCCAGCAGGTCCGTGGGCCATTTCGCGCGCCCCACCGTGTCGAGGGTGGTGCGCATCCAGGCCGTCTCGTCGCTCTTCGCCTGTTCCGTGTCCGTCTCCGACACCACCTTCGAGTCCACGCGGATCGTGCGGACGCTCCCGTTCGTGTTCTTCAGCTCGTCGAGGCCGGACCGGGGGATCCCGTGCGGCGGCTGGTCGTTGGCGAGCCAGTCGAAGACGACGCTCGCCAGACGCGTGTCCTTGCAGACCAGGATGAAGACCGGCGGCGTGCCGCCCTCGCTTCGCGTCGCCGCCCAGTGCGCCCGCAACTCGTCCCACAACCCGCCGAGCATCGCGATCGGAGTGGCAGCCCACTTCAGGACGGCCTCGGGTTTCGCGCCGCTCTTCGTGCCGCCGCGCTCCGCGGGCGACAACTGCGGGAGGATCCACCGCCAGATGTTGAAGTAGCCCGGGATCTGCGCGCCGGTCGTGTCCCTGACCGCGAGTTGCGGGATCTTCACGAGCCCGGACTCGATGGCGTCGATCAGGCCGAAATCGCTGACGACCCATGGGAACGTCCGGTTCGTGTCCTGTCCGACCCGGGCAAGGTAGTACGGTGTCGCGGACAGGTCGACGCAGAAGTTGATCCCGCGGAGCCGGTGGATCCGATCGAGGCCGTCCACCCAGACCGTGGCTTCGGCCACGAAATCGGCCGTCTCGCCCTCGTCCCCGAACAGGTCGGCCTCGTCCGGCCCTTCCGGCTCGTCCCGGCGGATCCGGTACGCGTGGTGCGCCTCGTCGTTGAACACGAGGACGTTCTGTTTGCCGCCCACCTCCCGACCGAGGACCCGGGCAACGACCGAGGCATCGCTCTCCACGTAGCGGACCGAGTCGACCGTGACCCGGTGCAGGCTCCCCGCGACGTCCCGCTCCTCGTCGACCACCGCGAGCATGCCCGCGGCGACCTGCCGTTCGAAGTCCTCGACGGTGAGGTACCTCCGCCCGCGTGCGGTCGTCGTCTTCGGCCCGATCGTGATGACCTCGCGCTGCCGCCTCTCGACGCCGGCCTTCGCCACCTTCGCGGCAACGCCCCCCACCTGCACCGGCTGCGGCTCGAAAACGTGCCAGTTGGTCACCAGCACCCGTCCCCTGTTCAGGTCGGGCATCAGGTGAGGGGGGACAAGGTCCCGACGCCGGTACAGGCTCGCTTCCCCGGTCTCCGGGCGCAACTCCTGGAGCCGGTTGCGGATCGTGACGTTCGGGCACACCACGAGCACGACGTCCGAGAACCTCGCGTCCGCGCGATCGTTGACCTTGTTCAGGATGCTCCACGCCGCAAGCATCCCCATGACCATCGTCTTGCCGCTGCCGGTGGCCATCTTGCACGCGTACCGCCGGAACCCCGCGGTCCCCGGCTCGTGCCCGTCGGGGGGCATGTCGGGGGGGACTTCCACCCCTTGCAGGAAGTCGGACCGCGCCTCGGTCAGGAACAGAACCGCCTCGGCAGCCTCGAGCTGCGCGAAGAACAGGCGGAACTCGCGTCCCTCGCGCCGCCAGTAGCGGAGCAGCTCCAGCGTGGTGCGGCTGACTCCCGGGTAGCCTTCCTCGCGCCAGGCCGCGAGCCGCGCGCGGATCCGCGAGACCAGCTTCATCTCGATCGCGGTGCCGGTCGAGCCCCCCCTCCCGGCGGATGCGTCGCGGCCCGGAGGCCGGTAGAAGTAGATGGGAGGACGGCGCCCTTCCACGCGCTCCGGGCTCCGCCCCTCGACGATGCGCCAGTAGTGCCGCGGCTCGCCGAACGGCGAGTTCAGGATCGGCTGCGGGACCTCGAAGTCGATCATGGCGGGAACGCCTTCACGATGGCGTCGAGCTTCTCGATCACCTCGGGGTGGATCTCCTCGGGAAGCATTCCCTCCGCAATCTCGAAATACCGCGTGTAGTCGAACCCGACAATGCCGGCCGCCTCGAGGATGGGCGGAAGCAGCGAGGTCCGGGCCTTCTTCATCTGAAGCAGTGCCTCGAGAAGCGGATGGCGGTCCTCCGGAGCGCCAAGGGCATCGACGGCCTCGCGGAACTCCCGTCGGAGCGCGACCCGCATCTCCTCGATCGCGAGCGCCGCCGCTCCCTCGCCCACCATGAGTCTCACGAACCGCTCGAGCGCGGCAGGATGGAGCAGGTAGCTCTCGATCTCGTACCGGCGCCACCGGAGGCGCGTCATCGGCCCGTCGCCCACGTCGCTGGTCGCGAGATCGGGGTGACCGTCACCGTCGACCAGCTCGACTCCGCGGAAGCCGTCGTGCACGAGCCGGAGCGCGGCGAAATGGTCTCTCGACTGCATGCCCTTCGCGTCGTCGCGGGCCTGGATGACTGTCTTCTTCCACATGAGGCGCGTGGTCAACAACTCGTACGCCGGGTGGCGGAGCGTCTTCGCCCAGGCCCGCAGGATCTCGAAGTCCGTGCGGTCCTCGAGGTAGAGGACCCCCCTCGCGTTCATCGCCAGGAGGACGTCCTCGTTGGTCAGCACCTTGAGCGAAAGGATCAGGCGGTTGCGATCGTCCTGACACGCCAGGCGCACCGGCTTGTCGAGGAGCGCGCAGATCATGCGCGGCTCGACCGCGTTGACGATGACCTCGGAGTGCGTCGCGATGACGAGCTGGGACCCGTAGCACTGCGCGACGCCCCGCAACTCGTTGTAGATCGCGTCCTGGAGGATGACGTGGAGGTGCGCGTCCGGCTCGTCCAGCAGGAGGACCGCGCCCCGGCGCGTGTGCAGGAACGCGAGCAGCATCAGGACCTGCTGGAAGCCGCTCCCGGCGCTCGCGACGTCGAGCAGCGGCCCGCCCGGCCGCGTCCGGTATTCGGCAACGATGTTGGCGCCGCGAGGATCAGGCGGTGCCATCTCGTACCGGAAGAGCCGGCCGACCGAGTCTTGCAGGCGCTGCCACGCGTCCTCGGTCGCGTGGGCCTCCACGAGCAGGTTCCGGAGCACCTCCCCGGTCCGGGCCTGGCCAAGGAGCTGGTCGATCTTGGGTCGCGTATAGACCGGCTCCTCGGTGCCGAGGCCGGTCATGGGGGGGATGAACACGACCGGGAGGATCGACGGATCCTTCAGGTGCGCCTTGATGGTCTTCAGGTCCGCGACCTTCGGACAGGGCCGGACGAAGACCTGCTCCGTGGTGTTCGGCAGGAACTCCATCGGGATCGCCCAGCCGCGCTCCCCGGTCACCTCGATCTCGATCGCCCCCCGGTATTTCAGGTCGTTCCACAGATGGCCGAAGGCGCGGAGCGGCACCGCGGAGAAGTCCCGTCGAGCCACGGGCGCCTTCGCGAACCCGCCACGGCGCCGGTTGAAGTCGTTGAGGCCCCTCCAGCGCCCGAGCGCCAGGGCCCACGCGGCAATCGCCTGCAGAAGCGTGGTCTTGCCGCTGTTGTTCGGCCCGGCGAGCACCACGTGGCCGCCGACGTCGAACGTCGCCTCCGCGAACCGCTTGAACCGCCTGAGCACGACCTTCGAGATCATCGGCCCGCCTCGGACAGGTCCTTGATCACCATCAACTCGTTGCCGCGGTCGTCGATCACCTTGACCGCGATCCGCCGGTGATCGCCGGCCTCGAACGCCGCGCTGATCGTACCGGCGAGGTGGTCCCAGACCGACTCGTCGTAGGACGCCTTCAGCGCGCGCTTCAGGTTCTCCCAGGCGGAGGTGCGCGGGAAGAACGCCTGGTTCACGTGGAAGCAGAGCCCGTTGTAGTCCGTGTCGAGGAGCCACGCGGGCACGTCGTCCCCGCGCCGGTGGACGACCTCCATCGTGGACGGGTCGAAGACGTCGAGGCCCTTCAACTCCACCTCGTAGCGGGTCCCGCGCGAGCCCACTTCGCCGGTCGAAGGCGCCCCGGCGCGGCGCAGCACCACATCGGGGAGCCCGCACACGCTGAAGATCTGGCTGCTGCGGAGGTTCTTCAGCAGGTCGCCCATCATCAGGTCCGTGGTCGCTTGAACGTACGTCGCGGGGAGTCCCACCGCGCGGTCACACGAATCGACCAGTTCGCGGGCACCGGGCTGGATCGCGAACCCGATCACGTAGAGGTGCCGGTAGCCCTTCGCGTAGCCCTCGCGCGCGGCCTCGTAGACCAGCTTCTCGCTGACCGCCCCGTTCTCGGGCCCGAACACGATCGCGACGCCCTGCCGGCCCTCGCGGCCCTGCGACGGGTAGTCCCGCGCGGGCTCGGCCAGGCCCTGGCCACCCTGCCCCCCTGCCGCCGCTTCCGGCGAGGGCGCGTCGATCAGGGCCTCGGCGGACAGGCACAGGGTCTTCGCAGGGGGGCGGATGCCGCGAAGCCTCACCGTCGCGCCGCCGCCCAGGTGGAGCACGGGCGACCTCCGCAGGACCTCGAGCATCCGCGCGGAGAACGACACGTACTCCGCGGACGCCTCCGCGCCGGTGTCCGGCACGCCGTCGCCTTCCCAGTCCATCGGCGCCGGGATCGTGGCCTCCACCACGAACGGCCCGGAAACGCGGGTGACCCCGCCTCGGACCTCGGGCCGGTCCACGAGGACCTCCTCCTCGGGAGGCTCGTCGTTCGCGATCGACTTCAGGGTCACGTGCGGCACGATGCCGCCGTCCTCCTCGCCGCGGCTGTTCCGCCGCCGCTTGTACACGAAGCCGCCGCCCGGGCCGCGGCCCTCGTCCTGGAGCTGGTAGTACGGGTAGGTCGCTGTCAGCAGCCGCTGGCGCGCGAGCGCAAGCGGCACCCGGCTCGTGTCGATCGCGATCCACCGGCGACCCCACTGCTCCGCGACGAACGGGGTGGTTCCCGACCCGCAGGTCGGGTCCAGCACGAGGTCCCCGGGCTGGGTGGTCATGAGGAGGCAGCGCTGGATTACCTTGACCGACGTCTGCACGACGTACGACTTGGCCTCGGTGAAACTCCCGGTGCCGGTGTCGGTCCAGTTCGCGGTAAGAACCGAGTAGGGGAAGTCGTCGAGATAGACGAGGAATCGGAGCGAATTCTCCGTGGAAAGCAGGCGCCGGGCGGACTTCAATCTCTCCGCCCCTTCCGGAGTGGTGGACCATCCGCGCCTGGGCCGGAATGTCCTGCCCTCGAACTCGATGGGGAACCGATTCAGGGTGCTCCCCGTCTCGCGGGCGGATTCCATTGCCCGGTGAGTGAAGAGACGCGCTTCTTCGGGCAGAGCCTGGGCGGGATCGTAGCGCCTGCGCTGTCCATCTGGCATTTCCATCCGCAGGTCGAGGGATCGCGCGGCCCACCCTCCGTCGTCGAGGAGGAGGGGGGTGATGCGCGCCCTGTCCTTGTCCCGTGCGTACCACAGAATGTAGTCCGCCGTGGTGGCGAGTCCCAGCCCTTTCGTCTGCTGGCCGCCGCGGACAAACGATATCTGGTTGACGCGGTTCTCATCCCCGAACACCTCGTCCATCACCTCGCGCACGTGGTGGACGTTGTCGTCGCTGATCTGGACGAAGATGCTGCCGCTCGGCGAAAGCAGGTCTCGGCACAGGAGCAGGCGATCGCGGAGGTAGGTCAGGTACGAATGGAGACCCAGCTCCCACGTGTCCCGGTAGGCCTTCACCATCTCGGGCTCGCGGGTCATGTCCAGGTCGTTGTTGTGCTCGACCGTCCGCTTCCGCACGAACGGCTGGAAGTTCGACCCGAACTTCACCCCGTACGGCGGGTCCATGTAGATGCACTGGACCTGCCCGCCCAGTCCCTCGTAGCGCAGCAGGGAGTTCATCACGACAAGGGAGTCGCCGAGCACGAGCCGGTTCACCCATCGGTCCCGGTACTCGTACGCCTTCAGGACCTGGTCCACCACGGGGTGGGCAGGGTCGGAAAACAGTCCGAGCTGGTCCGCCGGGTCGCGCCGGTGCCCTTTCAGCGTCTCGATGATCCCCCGTGTGGACAGCCGTTCGTGGACGAACAGCGGCAGCGTGGGCACGTCGAACGACTGCCGCTCGGCCTTGCCGGCCCAATCCAGGAACGGTGCGCTCATTCGCTTCAGGTGCTCCACCGCGTCGGCCAACCCGCACGCGGCGAGCCGTACGCGGCCGTCCGGGTCGGACAACTCGCGGGGGCGGTCGAACAGGTGGGGTGGCGGCAGGGCCGCGGCCTCCTCGATCCGCGCGATCAGCCACTCGCCGGTTTCGCGTGCGGCGTTCCGGCCGTCCCAGTCCAGGGCCGGCGACAGGGACGAGTCGAACAGGCAGCGGACGGGGGGCAGCTTCTTGCGGAACTGAGCCTGCGTGCCGACCTCGGGCCTGAGCGGGCTGTCGGCCTCCGGATGGGTGTAGGTCCGCGCCTCGGCCCCGCCGGTCTTCGGTCCCGCCCCTCCCGACCTGGGTCGGGACCCGCGCGGCTTCGCCGCCTCGCCTCCAGCCATCGCCAGCGGCCTCCTCGTCCCGGGCCGTCGCCACGGTCGCGCAAGCCGACCGAGCCCGTTCCGCCCGTCCGCAACGAGCGCGAGTATACCAGGGTCCTGCGACACGGACGGCCACTGCGCATGCTCGTGCGCCTGGTGCGGGGCCGCGCGGACCTCGACGACCGCCCCTGCCTGCTCGACCCGTCCGACGGGCTCCACAAGGAGTGCCACCACGTGACCACGGACGGCCGCTGCGTGCACTACGGCGCGTGGTGCGACCCGCGACGTCCGTTGCGGCGGCAGGCAATGCCCTCATGCAGTTGCCCGCCGCGGGTCGTATAATCGGGCCATCGGCGCAAGAGGCGAGGCCGCGGCCGTGCCCGAGATCAGCCGGTTCTTCGGGATCGTCGTGCGGATGTTCTACGACGAGCACCCGCCGCCGCACTTCCACGTGGAGTACGCGGAGCACCGGGCGGTCATCCGGATCGACACGATCGAGGTCTCGCGGGGCACCCTTCCGCGGCGGGCTCTGGCCCTCGTGGCCGAGTGGGCACTCGTGCACCGCGAGGAATTGCGCGACGACTGGCGGCTCGCCGAGGAGGGCCGGCCGCTTCGAGCAATCGAGCCACTGGAGTAGCCATGGAACGCATCGTGTACCTCGAGGCGCGGCACCCATACCGGCTCTTCGTCCGCTTCGACGACGGGACAGAAGGAGAGGACGACCTCGCAGGCAGGATGAACGGGCCCGTCTTCGAGCCGCTCAAGGATCCGGCGTTCTTCGCGCGCGTGCGGCTCGCGGAATGGGGTGCCCCGTGCTGGCCGAACGGCGTGGACATCGCGCCGGACGCCCTGTACGAGCGGATCCGCTCCGCGTCGGCCGACCGCTCGGCCTGAACGCGGGGATCGCCCCCGCGATCCTGTTCGGCGATGGACGATTCGTCGTGTGGGTGACCCACCTCCCTCGCGCCGCGGTCGCTCCGGTCGGCCACAGCAGCCGCGCCGGTTGTGGCAGGACCACGGGCCGGTGCTCGGGGCTCGGCGACCCGCACCCATCGCCCGGACCTGCCGGGTGTAGAATTCCTCCCGGCTGCTCGGAGTTCGCTCGCCCCCGGGAGGTCCGAGGTGATCAGGTCGCTCGAAGTCAGGAACTTCCGGATGCTGCGCGCGAACCGGGTCTCACTGACGCCGTTCCAGGTCCTCGTGGGGCCGAACGCCGCCGGGAAGACCACCTTCCTCGACGCGCTCCAGTTCGTCACGGACGTGCTCAGCCTCGGCGTCGGCGAGGCCGTTGCGCGCCGCACGCCTTCGTTCTACGACCTGTGCTACGACGCGGATCGGCCCATCGCCTTCGCCGTGGAAGTCGACGCGGCGAACGGCGACGCGAGCGACGGACCTCGAGCCGCGCTCCGGCACGAGATGGAGATCGGGATTGGCGGCAGCGGCGGCCTGCGGATCCTTCGGGAGAACCTGTTCTTCTCGACATGGGTCCGGGGTCCCGATGTCGTGGAGCCGAGCCTGTTCGGACCCGAGCACCTCGGGCCCGTGGTCCACCCGGCCCAGCCCCGCGGCTGGCGGAAGATCGTCGGAAAGACCCCGGAAGGGCGTGACTACTTCCGCGACGAGAAGACGGAGTGGAACAGCATGTTCCGCTTCGGCGAGGACCGGTCGGCATTCGGCAGCCTCCCCGAGGACCCGGAGCGGTTCCCGCTCTCCCTTCGCGCCAAGGAGTTGCTGAGGGAGGGGGTGCGGCGGCTGGCCCTCGAGCCGCGACGCCTGCAAGCGTCCTCGCCGCCCGGCGGCAAACCGGTGCTGGGACTGGACGGCTCGGGACTCCCGAACGTCGTCAAGGACCTCTCGGAGCGTGACCCGCTCCTGTTCGACCAGTGGAAGAAGCACGTGGCGACGGCCGTGCCGGGACTCGAGGACATCGGCGTCTCCGTCCGCGAAGAGGACCGTCACCTCGTGCTCTCGGCGCGGTTCGCCGGGGAGCACGGCAACCCCGTACCCTCCTGGCTGCTCTCCGACGGGACCCTGCGCCTGATGGCCCTCTCCGTGCTCTCCTACTCGGCCCGGCCGGACCGGAGGGTCGTATACCTGGTCGAGGAGCCCGAGAACGGACTGAACCCGCTCGCGATCCAGGCCGCGTTCCAGGCCATCGCCCAGCCGGGCGCCGGAGTGCAGTGGCTTTGTGCCACGCACTCGCCCGTGTTCCTCGCGCACGTGACCCTGGACGACGCGCTGGTGTTCCGCCGCCGGGACGACGGCTCGGCGCTCGTCCGACGCGGACCCGAGGTCCCGGAGTTGGACCGGTGGAGCGGCGGCGCAAGCCTCGCGGACCTGCTCGTGATGGGGGTCCTGTCGTGATCGTCCGCGACCCGCCCTACGAACTGGTGGTCGTGAGCGCGGACGCCGACACGCAGAAACTGCTGGAGCGCCTGATCGAGCGCGGTTGCGGCGGTCGCGACCCGTGGGAACCGCTGGCGGGTTCGGCGGGTTCCTGCGGGTGTCCTGCGGGTTGACGGGACCCAACGGGAGAAGCAAGGTCAGGTGCATGGAAGCGCGCCATCTCACGGTGATCCTGGAGCGCGAGAAGGACGGCGGCCTTCACGCGTTCTGCCCGGCGCTCAGGGGATGTCACACCCTGGGAGACACCCTCGACGAGGCGCCTGCCAACATCCGCGAGGCCATCGAGGTCTACCTGGACGACCTCAAGGCGGCGCCAGGGTCGTGATCCCCGTCCACGCCGGCAAGGACGTCAAGCCGAAGACCCTGAGCGGCATCCTCGACGACATGGGCATCTCGCCGGACGAACTGCGCGAGCTGCCGTAGCGAGGCCCTCGGAGTCGTCCGGCCGCGGGCGCTTCGCCGGCGGTCGGAACACCCGCTGGTCAATGCCCCCCCCGCATGCCGCGGATCAGCGCACGCGCCTCCGCAGCCGCTCGGGCAGGTAGCGGTGGAACGCGCCGACCTCGGCGCGGCGGGCGAACAGCGGCGCCACGCCGGGCGCTCCCACCCCCCCGGCCGACGAGACGCGGATGTGGTCGGCGCCCCGACCGAACGCGCCGGGCCCGGTCCCGCCGGAGGACCCGGTGACGCGCCACGACCGGCCGCCGAGCGCGAGCGTGCCGTCGTCCGCGGCGCCCGCCCGCGCGCCCAGGCCCGCGGCCGAGACCTCGCCGACCACGCGGCCGGTCGCGGAATCCACGACCTTCACCGTGCGGCCGTCCGGGATGTTGCCGTGGATCCGCCCGCGCTCGCCCATGTCCATCACCGCGGTCGAGGCGACCAGCCGGTCCCCGGACGCGGACTCGAGGTGGCCCTCGGACACGAGGTGGTCGAGGATCCCGGAGAGGTCGCCCCGCGTGCCGAGCGGCGCGAGGAGCGCGAGCAGATCGGCGCGGCGGAGGCCGCGCGGCGCGCCGAACAGGGTCGAGAACGCCTGCTGGACCGCGACCGACAGGTCCGGCACGTACGGCATGGGGGGCAGATCGCCGCCGTCCAGCGCGGCGCGGATCCCGTCGAACGCCTCGCGGTCAGCGTCGTCCTCGGGCACGCAGATCGCGACCATGCCCGCCTTGCGGCGGCAGCCCCGGCCCACCCGCTGCCGGAACGCGGCGGACGTCTCGGGCGCGCCGACCAGCACGACCGGTTCCACGTCGCCGATGTCCACGCCCAGCTCGAGCGTGGTCGTCGCGACCAGGATGCCCGCCTCCCACCGGCGGAACGCGCGCTCCACGTCCTCGCGCTCGCGGCGCGGCAGGCTCGCGTGGTGCACCATCACGCGCTCGCGCGGCCAGATGCCGGCCGCCGCGATCGCGAACGAGACCTCCTCCACGCGGCGGCGGCTGTTGCAGAAGACGAGCGCCTTGGTCACCCCGGCCGCGCGCAGCGCCCGGATCGCGGACGGCGCGTCCGGGGCCGAGTCGATCCGGACCGGCCGGTCCGCGCCCGCGCGCACGACGACGGCGTCCGCGTCGAACAGGCGGCGGCCGACCGCGGCCGGGTCCGCGATCGTGGCCGACATCGCCACGAGCTGCGGCCGCCTCTTCAGGCCGCGCAGCAGGCGCCGGAACAGGATGCGGAGCTGATCCCCCCGGTAGGTGCCGTCCATCAGGTGGGCCTCGTCCACCACCGCGGCGCCGAGTGCCGAGAACAGGCGCGGCGCGCGGCAGAGCAGCGAGTCGAACGACTCCGGCGTGGTCACGAGGACGCCCACGTCCCGGTCGGCCACGGCCGTCGGCCGGTCGCCGGTGCGGATCACGAGGTCGAGCCGGAGGGAGGCGGCCGGTCCCCGGCACCGCACCTCGATGTCGTTCGCGAGCGCCCGGGTCGGCACGACGTACAGGATCCCGGCGCCCGCGCGGGACGGCAGGTGCAGCAGCCGCTCGCACAGCGGCACGAGCGCGGCCTCGGTCTTGCCGGACGCCGCGGGCGCGACCAGGACCGCGTCGCGGCCCGACGCGAGCACCGGGAAGGCCGCCGCCTGGATCGGGGTGATCCGGGGGTACGCCCCCAGGAACGCGGCGAACGCGCGCGGCATCGCGGTGCGCGCCTCGTTCCGGTCGAACGTCGCGCCGGGCGGGGGGGGAGGCATCGTCAGCCCGTCCCCGAGATCATGCCGGCCACGTCGCCCTCGGGGTAGAAGCGGACGTAGTCGAGCGCCTCGATCGCGGCCTTGATGAACCCGCGCGTGGACGAGACGCGGTCCGCGGTCGATATCAGGCGGTACAGGCTCTCGCGGTCTCGCGGCGACACGCGGATCCCGGTCACGGACTGGAAGCGGTCGCAGATCCGGCCGAACAGATCGCGGAGCTGGTCCGCGGACAGCACGTCGAGCTGCACCGTCCGGATCGACTCGCGCGCCTTCCTGAACGCGTCCTGGAGCGACCCGGGCGTCAGCGCGAACGCGATCTTCAGGTGCGCAGGGATCCCGGCCGTGTAGCGCACCGTGTTGTGGCCGGAGTAGACCAGCCCGGACAGCACGCCCGTGACCGTCTCGGTCCGGTCGAGCGACTCCTCCAGCAGCACCGGGTCGTCGTTCGCGGTCAGCACGAGCCCGCGGAAGAAGTTCATGCCGCGAAGCGCCTGGTACCGGTAGAGCACGCTGCCCGCGACCTCCGCCTCGTCGAGCAGCACGACGAGCCCGGACATCCCGAGCACCTCGACCGCGGCGCGCGACACGGCCGAGACGAGGTTGCAGTAGATGTTCGCGCAGGTCGTGTACTCGTGCAAAA
>VGRB01000004.1 GCA_016875475.1 Deltaproteobacteria bacterium | reverse complement strand
CCCGACGCGGTGCGCGTCGGGACGTGCCCAACGGCGCCCGTGCACCGCGACCGCGCCGCCCCTCGCCGAGCCCCGAACCGACGGGGAGACGGAGGACTCCGCGCCCGCGCACCTGTCATTTCGCTGAGCGACCGCGCTCGTTGACACCCCTTCGCCCGTTTGCAAGAATCGGCCGCGGCCCGGGGAGGGGCACGTACGATGCGGCTGTTCCTGCGATTGCTGACCGTCCTCGCCGCGGCCCTCGGTCTCGCGACCCTGGTCTGCGGCAGCTCCCTCTCCGACCCGCCTCCGGCCGGGACCGTCTGCGACGCCTCCGACGACGCGCCGGCCGCCCCGAAGTTCGTCGACAAGGGGGACGGGACGATCGCGCGGGCCGACCCGAGGGCGCTCCGCTTCCAGAAGGAGGGGGCGTCCGGCACCCGGACCTGGGAGGGGGCGAGGGAGTACTGCGACGCGCTCGACCTGGCCGGGCTGAAGTGGCGCCTTCCGGCGCGGACCGACCTGGAGTCGCTGATCCGCGAGTGCCTCGTGGACAGGTGCCGGATGGAGGCCCCGTTCACGGGCCCGTGCGGCTACTACTGGACCGCCGAGGTCGAGAAGGCCGACGACGCGGATTCGCCGGCCGGCTTCACGGACATGGGCTTCGGCGGCTCGGGATTCGACGCGCGCGATCGCGAGCACCACGTCCGCTGCGTGTCGGACGGCTAGGCGCGTCCGGGCCCTGCGTGCCCGGCGGCCGGGCGCCCCCCGCGGGCGGTACGGCCCCTTGGATCGCGACGAGGAGGTGCCACGTGCGCAACCGCATCGATGTGCTGCTGGTGGTCGGGTGCCTGGCGGCCTGCGCCCCCGTCGGCGAGGTGCGCGGACAGGACCGCCGGCAGCCCCACCAGCCCGCCGCGGCGCCGGCCCCTGCCGGGAACGCTGCACGGGAGTTCGCGGGTGAGGAAGCGCTGCTCTCCGCGGCCGACGCCAAGGCCCGCGCGAAGCGCGGCAAGCCCCTGCGGGAGCCGGGCTACCTCTACGTCGTGACCGACCCGGCCGACGCCGAGGTCCGCGTCGACGACGTGGTCGAGGGCCGCGGCCGCGTGTTCCTCCGGACCACCGGCAGCCGGCACCGGCAGCTCGCCGTGTCCGCGCCGGGCTTCGAGACGGTCGAGGGCGTGGTCGAGCTGGAGGAGCGCGAGGTCGTCAAGATCCGCATCGACCTGCCCCGCCTGGGCGGCCGCCTGACCGTGCTGACCGACCCGCCGGGCGCCGAGGTGCGCTTCGACGATCAGCCGGCCGGGCACACGCCGGTTACGCTGCGCCGACTCCAGCCCGGACCGCACCGGCTCGGGCTGGTCTCGGGTTCGTGGTCGTGGGCCGGCGAGGTGAACGTCAGCCCGACCGAGACCAACCTGATCTCGATGAACATGGGCGGGACGGTCGGGGCGCCGGTCGCGCGCCCCGCCCCGGCGCCCGTGGTCGCACCCGCCCCGGCGCCGGCCCCGGTGCCCGCACCGGCGCCCGTCGCGCGCCCGGTCCAGGCACCCGCGCCCGCCCCGGCCTCCTCGCCCGTGGCGGCGGCCCCGGTCCCCGCCCCCGCGCCCGCCCCCCTGGCCGGGGCTGCCGGCGGCAAGCCCAACTGCAGCGCGGTCTGCGACCGGTTCGTGACCGCGGTGTCCGGTTCCGACTCGATCCGGGCCCCCATCCGCAACCGCTGCCGCGAGCGCTGCGACGGCGGCGACATGCGGTTCTCCATCTGCGCGTGGAAGGCGCGATCCATGGACGACGTGAGCGGCTGCATGGCGCTGCCGGACGGGCGGTAGCGGCGGGTCCGGCCCCCCGCCCGGGCGTCACTGGCCGAATCGCCGGTCCGACGCAGACGATTCGGGTCACCGCACGGCGGCCGGGCAGACGGAGCAGGGGTTCAGCGGCTTCGGCAGGGCGGTCTCGGGGTCCGTCACGGCCCAGGGGAAGGTCTCGCCCTTCGCCTGCTGGCGCTTCGCCTCGAGGTAGTCGTTCCAGTGGTGCGACACCAGCATGCAGCGCGAGTCGCAGATCGATGAGTCCTGGCCCGGGTAGCACGGCAACTCCTCGGCCGGGTCGAGTGCCGGGTTCTCGACCAGCGAGCAGCAGTCGATCAGGCACTGCCAGCAGACGTGGATCGGATAGGCGAAGGTGTTCGACTGGATCGGCCAGCGGTCCTGGGTCAGACCCTCGACCGAGACGTACGCCGTGATCCAGGCGCCCGGCCGCTCGAACCCCCTCTTCACCCACTCGACCATTCTCTCGTCCAGGAAGTTCCCGAGTTCGGGCGTGACCGCCTGGACCATGAGCACGATGCTGCCGGTCGGCCCGACGTACGTGGAAAGCGGCCACGTGTACCCGTCGAACTGGTAGGTGAAGGGGAGCGCGGTCCCGTCGTCGAACATCCCGAGGTTGAAATCCACCCTTGCGGACACGATGCTCACCGTATTGGTCTCGATCGTCCCGTCCGTGATCGACTCGCCGGTCGCCTCCTCGATGGTCGGCATTACGTTCTTGACTTCCGGAAACAGCCACAACTGGTTGGTCAGTGCCAGGTCGAGCACCCCGTACGGATTGTAGATGTTGCCGCCCGGGCGCGCGTTGCACTGCGAGTCCAGCGGGACATTCCAGACGAGCATCAGCCCCTGCGCGTGCTCCTTCTGGCATGCGGCCTGTGTGCCGAGCACGACGCCGAACGCAACCGTCACGACCGCAAACAGCCGAGTACTCACAGCGTCACCTCCCGGTTCACTACCTTCGGGGTGATGAAGATCAGCAGCTCCGACCGATCGTCCTTCACCGCGCGGTTCTTGAAGAACCACCCGATTACGGGGATCGACCCGAACAGCGGCACCTTGTGGTACGAGCGCGACGTGCTGCGCGCGTAGATCCCGCCGATGACCGTCGTGTCGCCGTCCCGGATGAGCAGCTCCGTGTGGGCCTCCCGCCGCTGGATGGTGGGGTTCCCGTTCGCCGCAACGTTACCGAAATCCGGCTCGTTCTTCGTGATGTCCATCTTCAGGTTGATGTGCCCGTCCCGCGTCACGTGCGGCAGCACGTCCAGCCGGAGGTCGGCCGAGAAGAACTGCGTGTTCACGCCGGCCGCGGACACGACCGAGATCGGGATCGAAACGCCCTGCGAGATCGTGGCCTTGCGGTTGTCCAGCGTGGAGATGCGCGGCGACGAGATGATCTTCACGTCGCCGTTCTCCTCCGCGGCCGACAGCCGCAGGCTCAGGTTCCCGGCGCCGCCGATCGACCCGAGCTGGATGCCGATGGAGCCGCCGGACCCGAGACCGGTCGGCGCGGGCAGGTTCACCGCCCAGTGCGGGTTCGCGAGGTTGAGTCCGCCCGTGGGCGCCGCGGGCTCGACGCCGCCCATCACGCCGACCGACGAAGGGAACACGAGGCCCGTCTCGGTGCCGAACGCGGACGACGCGGCGAACCGGCCGCCCCACTGGATGCCGATGTCCTCGCGGAACGTGGTCCGCGCGGGGACGATCCGCGCCTCGATCAGGACCTGGGGGGTCTGCTGGTCGAGCCGCCGCACCAGGTCCTCGGCCGCCTGCAGGTAGTCCTCCGTGTCCTTGACCACCAGCGTGTTCGTCCGCGCGTCGATCTCGGCCGTGCCGGTCGGCGACAGCACGGACTTGACCCGGTTCGCCATCTCGGTGCCCTCCCCGTAGTTCACGGGGATCAGGCGGACCACGACCGGCTTCAGCTCCCGCTGGCGCGCCAGCTTCTGGACCTGCGCCTCGTACTCCTTCTGGATCTGCTCGACCGGCGCCACGCGGTAGATGCCCTGCTCCACCACGTAGTCCAGGCCCTTGGTCTTGAGCACCGTGTCGAGCGCGAGGTCCCACGGCACGTCCTCGAGGTGGAACGTGACGCGCCCGGCGACCGCCTCGGACGTCACGATGTTGACCTTGCCCTCGCGCGCCAGGAAGGTCAGGACGTTCTGGATGTCCGCGTCCTTGACCGTCAGGTTGATGTGCTTGCCCTTGTACTTCTTCTTCTTCGGCACCAGCGCCGGCTTCAGGTAGTCCTGGCCCGGCTCGCCCGCCGGCGCGGCCATCGTCGGCACGGGGGGCGCCTGCGGCGCGCCGCCCGGGGCGATGCCGCCCGGGTTTCCGGGCACCGGCGGCTGCGCCTGCGGGGTCGCCAGCGCGAGCGCCCGGCGCTCCGGACCGGTCGTGACCGTGGGCGACGCCCCGGCCATCATGCGCGACGGCGCCGGGCCGGTGAACGCCCACACCAGGCGCCCGTCCACCACGCGCGCCGCCTGCCCGACGGACTCGGACAGCTCCACCACGATCCGCACCCGGCCGTCGTCGGCCGTGTAGGCGCTGACCATGGACACGGGGGACTCGAACGCGGACACGTCGAGGCGACGCGCGAGCGGCTTCGGCAGCACCGCGCCGCTCATCGCCATCACGTACGAGCGTTCGCCCTGGTGGACCTCGTACTCGGCCGCCCCGTCCATGGACAGGACCAGCGACGGGATGCCGCCGACGTCCTTGAACTCGATGTTCCGGATGACCGCGGAGGCGGGGCCCTGCGCGGCGGGCGTCGCTGCCGCCTTCTCCGGGGCGGGCGCCGGCTCGGCCCGCTTCGCCGTCGCGGCCGCCGTGACCGCGTCGATGCGCGTCTTCAGCTCGTCGAGCTGCCGCGCCAGCCGGTCCCTGTCGGCCCGTCCCTGGTCCAGCTCGGACTTCATCTCCGCGACGCGAGCCGACTCCGAAGCGCCTCTCGCCCTCGTCGCCTCCAGCTCCGCCGTGATCCGGGCGACCTCGGCCTCGCGTGCGGCCACGTCGGCCTGGAGCGCCGCCACGCGGTCGCGGCTCGCCGTGGTCAGTGCCTCGGACCTGCCGCGCTCGCTCCTCGCCTCGCCGCGCGCCGCATCCAGCTCCGCGGTCACGCGCGCCAGGTCCGCCTTCCTCGCCTCGACCTCCGAGGCGAGCCGCGTCGCGGCATCGCTCCGCTCCCGCCCGGCCGCCTCGGCCCGCGCAACGGCCTCCATGGCCGCGCGCTCGGCCGCCGCCACGCTCTCGCGGGCGCCCGCCGCCTCGCGGGCCAGCCGGTCCCGCTCCGCCTTCCCGCGCGCGAGGTCGGCCTCGAGCGTCCGGACGCGGTCGTCGCCGCGGCCCTTCGCCGACTTCAGCTCGCCGGAAAGGCGCTCCACCTCGCGCTGGCTCGCGTCCAGGTCCTTCGCCAGGCGGCCGGCGTTCCGCTCCGCCTGCTCGCGGGCGCGGGCCAGCTCGGCCGCGGTCCGCTCGGCGCGCTCCTTGCCCTCGGCCATCGTCGCGGCGAGCGCCGCGGCCTCCTCGGCCTGCGCGGTCGCCTCCGCCGCCTCTCGCCGCGCCCGCTCGAGCGCGGCCTTCGCGTCCGCGACCTCGCGCGCCACGCGGTCGCGCTCGGCCTTCTCGCGCGCCAGGTCCGCCGCGAGGGCCTTCGACGCCGTTCCGCGGTTGCGCGCCTGGTCGAGCTGCCGCGCCAGCCTGTCAACCTCGGCCTGCCGCTCCTTCAACTGCCGATCGAGCGACTCGGTTGCCGCCTGCCGCTCCTTCAACTGCCGATCGAGCGACTCGGTCGCGGCCTGCCGCTCGCGCAGCCGCCGCTCGAGCCCGGCCGCGTCGGCCTGGGTCCGCTTCAGCTCGCCTCCAAGGGCCTCGGCCCGCGCCGTGGCCGCGGCCAGGTCGCGCCCGGTGCGCGCCAGCGCGTCGGCCATGTCGTTCAGGCGGGCCGCAGCCGCCGCTTCGCGCCCGACCGCCGCGCCCTCGCGGTCCTTGGCCGTGTCCAGCTCCGCGCGGACCTTGTCGAGCGCCAGGGTCGCCGACGCGAGCTTCGCCCGCGCCGCCTTCGCTTCCGACGAGCCCGACTCGCCCGCGTGCCGCGCCTTCTCGTCCGCGGCGCGTGCCTTGTCCCGCAGCGCCTCCAGCTCGGCCTCGCGGCTCCGGATGGACGCGCGCAGGCGGGCGACCTCGGCCGATTCCCGCGTGCTGTCCGCGGCCTTCAGCTCCGCGATCCGCGCGCCCATCTCCGCGATCCGACGATCACGCTCGCGCGTCCGGTCCTGCTCGGCCGCGAGCTTGCGGTCGTGCTCGGCCGAAAGCCGATCGGTCTCCGCCTTCTGCTCGTCGAGGGCCTTCTTCAGTCGCGCGAGCCGCGCGGTCGCGTCGGCGCTCGTCGCCGCCGCGCTCGTCGCCGCGGACCGCTTCGCCTCGTCGTACGCGCGCCGGACCACGTTGTTCTCGGCCTCGCGCGTCCTGAGCTTCTCGTTCAGGGCCGCGATCTCCCCGGACGCCTCGCGCGCCCGGTCCGACTTCAGCCGCTCGACCTCGCCGTTCAGCCGCTCGATCTCGGACGCGCGCCGCCGCGCCAGGTCGTCCGCGACCGCCAGGCGCGCGGTCAGGTCCGACTGGACCGACTTCAGCGCCTGCTCGCGATCGGACAGCGCCTGCTGGAGGCGCTCGATCGCGGTCTTGTCCGCCCGGCCGGCCCGCTCGCGCGCGAGCGCGTCCTTCAGGCGCGCCACCTCGGACTCGCGGGCCGCGATCGCGTCGCGCGACTGTCCGACCTCCTGCCGGACCCGCTGGACGTCCGCCGTGAGCGTGCGGATCGTCTGCTCGGTCTTCTCCCGCTCGGCGGACATCGACTGGAGCGCCTGCTCCGTCCTGTCACGCTCCGCCGCGAGCGTCCGGATCGTCTCGTCCTTGGACGCCGATTCGGCCCGGGCCCGCGCGAGCGCGTCCTCGTAGCCCACCCGCAGCCGCTCGATCTCGGTCTGCTTCGCCGCGACCTCGGCCTGTTTCGCCGCGAGCGTCCGCGCCGCCTCGGCCTGCTGCGCCGACGCCTTGCCGCGCGCCGCGGTCGAGAGCGTCTCGACCTTCAGCCGGAGCCGGTCCAGCTCGGCCTGCCGCGTGTCGAGCTGCGCCCTGAGCGTCCTCGTCTCCTCGGTCTCGATGGTCTTGCGGCGGGCCGCCAGCTCGTCGAGCTCCTTGCGGAAGGCCGCGACCGCGGCCTCCTCGCGCTCGCGTTCCCGCGCCAGCCGCTCGAGCCGCTGCTCCTCGGCGGCGAGCTTCCGCGCGCTCTCCTCCTTCGCCGCGCGCGCGGCCTCGGTCGCCCGGCGGGCGGCGTCCGCGTCCGCGCGGGCCGCGCTCGTGGCCTTGCGCGCCGCGTCGGCATCGGCCTGGGCCGCGCTCGTGACCTTGCGCGCGGCGTCGGCATCGGCCTGGGCCGCGCTCGTGACCTTGCGCGCGGCGTCGGCATCGGCCTGGGCCGCGCTCGTGACCTTGCGCGCCGCGTCGGCATCGGCCTGGGCCGCGCTCGTGACCTTGCGCGCGGCGTCGGCATCGGCCTGGGCCGCGCTCGTGACCTTGCGCGCCGCGTCGGCATCGGCCTGGGCCGCGCTCGTGGCCTTGCGCGCCGCGTCGGCATCGGCCTGGGCCGCGCTCGTGACCTTGCGCGCCGCGTCGGCATCGGCCTGGGCCGCGCTCGTGACCTTGCGCGCCGCGTCCAGGTCCCGCGCCGCTGCCTCGGCCTCGGCGCGGGCGGCGCTCGCCCGGTCCGCCGCGGCCCGAAGCTCCGTCTCGCGCAGCTTCGCCTCGGCCCCGAGCCGGTCCAGCTCCCTGCGCTGCGCCGCGAGCTGCGTCGAGAGGGCCGAAGCCTCCCTGCGCGCCTCCTCCTTGCGCCGGACCTCCCGGTCCGCCGCCTCGGCCAGCGCCGCCACGCGGCCCGCCTCGGCTCCCGCCGCCTTCGCGGCCGCCGCGGCCCGATCGCGCTCCGCCGCCAGCTCGCGCATCCGCGCCGAAAGGCCCGCCACCTCGGTCCGCGCCCGCGCCAGCTCCTTCTCCTTCTCGGTCACCTGGGCCATCGCGGCGGCCCTGGCCGCCTCCTCGCGGCTCGTCTCCGCCGTGGCCCGGGTCCGCTCCGTCTCGACCGCGCGGCCGAGGTCGGCGACCTGCTTCCGGAGCGCGGCCAGCTCGGCGTCCGTCGCGTCCTTGCGCGCCGTCGCCTCGCGCCGCTTCGCCGCGGCCAGGTCCGCGAGGAGCCTCTCCTCCCGCTCCCGCGCCTCGCGGGCGCGCTCCGCCTTCCCGGTCTCGCGGGCCGCCGCCTCCGCGACCGCCCTGCCGTGAGCCTCCTCGGCCTCGCGAGCCGACTTCGCCGCCGCGAGCCGCCGTCCCTCCGCGTCCGCCGCCTCGCGCGCCGCCTTCGCCGCCCCGGCCGCCCCGGCTGCCGCGGCCTCCTCCGCCGCGCGCCGCGCCATCGCCTGGCGGGCGGCCTGCTCGACCGCCGTCGCGCGATCCTTCTCCGCGACCGCCGCGGCCGCGGCGGCCTCCTTCGCACGCGCCACGACCTCGGCCTCGCGGCGGAGCAGCTCGAGCCTCCGCGCCTCCTGGCGTCCAGCCTCCTCGATCGCCTGCTTCTGCGCCTCCGCGCGCGCGGTCGCGTCCTTCAGGGCCGCGAGCCGGGCCGCCTCGTCCTTCGCGCCGGCGGCGGCCTCGCTCGCCTCCTCGCGCGCGCGCGAGCCGGCCGCCTCGGCATCGGTCCGGAGCCGCTCCGCCTCGCGACGGCTCTCCTCCTCGCGCGCCTTCAGGGCCTCCGCGCGTTCGCGTGCGGCGCGGATGTCGGCCAGCAGCGCCTGCTCCTTCGTGATCTGGTCCCGGACCTCGGTCACCCTGGCGGCGAGCGCGGACGCCTCCGCCGGGGCGGGGCGCCGGCCCCGGGCGTCCACCCGCACCACGATCCGGTTGCCGTCCGCCTTGACGTCGTAGGGCACGTCCTCCCGGAGCCCGACGATGACCCGGCCGACCGTGCCTCCGCGGCTCTTGAACTGGAGGGTCCCGACCTGCTCGACCACGCCGTTGTCGACCACGATCGGGTCGGCCACGCGCGTCGTGTCGCCCTGCGAGACGTCCACGAAGAGCCTGACCGGGTCGTCCAGCTTGAACACGCTGAACGTCGGCGTCGCCTCCGACGAGATCGCGATCACCGTCTCCTGCGCCTCCTCGATCACGGAGATGCGGGTGATCGCATTTCCCCCCCCGCCGTCCGGCACGCCGACCGCGGCCGTGGAGAGCGGGAGAAGCATCGCCGCGAGGATCCCCGCGGCGGCGACTCGTCCGCGAATTCTCATCGGAACCTCCGGGAAAAAGAACGGACTCCGTCCCTTCCGAATCGTATTCCCGGCCCCGCGGGGGCGCCAAGACGACGGCAGAAGCTAGTCGGGACGAGGACATGCGGCTCATCCCCGTGCCCAAAGCCCGTGCCCGTGCCCGTGCCCGTACTCGTGCCCGTACCCGCCGCGCCTGCGTGACGCGCTGCGGCAGCGCGCTCCAACCGGTGGAGTAGCGTTCATCCAAGCCGATCCCCGCCGGCGCGCGCAATCCCCGCGATTCCACGTCGTTGCCCGGAGAGCGCGCCGTGGCATGACGGTTGCAGTTCGGGCCGGACGGCCCGTTGCGGGCCGGATGCCTTGCAGAGGGACGATGCATACGAAGGCCCGATGGATGACCGAGGAGGCGCCCGAGGCGCCGGCGCCGGCGCCGTGCCCGCACGTGCAGGTGATGTCTCCCTACGACGCGGTGTCGTCGCTGGACGCGATCAAGGCGCTCCCGGAAGGCACGGTGCCCCTGAAGCTCGATTGGAACGAGTCCACGATCCCGCCGTCGCCGCGGGTCATCGAGGCGATCCAGGCGTTCCTTCGCAACACCCACCACCTGAACTGGTACCCCGACCTCGGCGCGACGCGGCTCAGGGGCGCCCTCTCGCGGTACACCGGCGTCCCCGCGGACGGGATCATCGTGACGAACGGGTCCGACGACGCGCTGGACCTGCTCTGCCGGACGTTCCTCGGGGCCTCCGACGACGCGGTCGTGGTCTGGCCGACGTACGGCCACTTCCTCATCTTCGCCCGCGCGCGCGGGGTCGAGCCCCGGCCCGTGGCGCCGGCGGACCCGTTCGACGTGCCGGCGGCCGCGCTGCTGGACGCGATCCGGCCGGACACCAAGCTCGTCTACATCGCGAGCCCGAACAACCCGACCGGGGTCGTCACCCCTGCCGGCGACGTGGGGCGGCTCTGCCGCGCCCACCCGCGGACCCTGTTCGTGCTCGACGAGGCCTACCACGAGTTCGGCGGCACGTCCGCGGCCCCGCTCGTCCCCGCGACGCCGAACCTGGTCGTGACGCGCACGTTCTCGAAGTGCTTCGGGATCGCCGGGCTGCGGGTCGGCTACCTGCTCGGGGCGCCGGCCGTGCTCGGACACCTGTCGAAGCTCTACAACCCGAAGAGCGTGAACGTGCTCGGGCAGGTGGGCGCATTCGCGGCGCTCGCGGACCGCGAGACGCGCGAAGGCTACGTCAAGGACGTCCGCGAGGGTCAGGCCGCGCTCGCGGAGTACCTCGAGCGCCGGGGGGCGGAGGTCCGGACCACGCAGGCGAACTTCCTGCTGGTGCGCGTGCCGCGGCCGAAGCGGTTCACGTCGGCGCTGGAGTCGGCGGGGGTGTTCGTACGCGACCGCTCGCACTTGAAGGGCTTCGATGGATGGGTGCGCATCACCGCGGGCACCGCGGAGCAGATGCGGGACCTGGCGCGCCGCATGGACGCGCTGCTCGCCGCGGAGCCGGATCTGCTGGGTTGGCCGCCCTCCGGAAGTGACAGGGAAGGGGAGAGGGCAGGGGCTCGGGGAGGGGGTACGGGCTCGGGTTCTGGTTCGGGGACCGGGTAGCTGCTCTTGGACGCCGGCGGCGGCGTCCTACGGCAAGCTCGGGATCTGCTCGTCCCGGAACTCCACCGTCTTCGAGAACGGCCCGAGCTTGCCGCGGATCGCGGTGACGCCCTCGCGTACGCGCTCGATTTCCACGATCGCGGCGGTGCCGCGGCGGATCCCGTCCAGGCCGGACAGCGATCCCTTCCTGAGGACGCCCGAGACGTGGCGCTCGAACGTCACCGTGTTCTCGGCGTCGAACTTGCGCGAGAAGGACTCCCGCAGCTCGATCGCGATGGACCCGGAGGCGCGGTCGTAGGTGAAGTTGACCACGTTCCCCGGCACGAGCTTGTCGCAGACGTTCATCTCGCGGAACAGCTTGCGCAGTTCGGAGACGGGGTCCTTCGCCGAGACCGCCTCCGGCGTCCTGCCCGCCGGGGCCTTCTTCTCGCGCGGCGAGACGGCCTTGACCTGATCGTTGTATGGGAGGCCCTTCAGCGCCTGCTTGGCCGGCGCCTTCTCGGCCACGGGCTCCTTGGCCAACGACTCCTTGGCCTTCTTGTTCTCGACCGCCTTCTGTGGCTCCTTCTCGATGAACATCGGAATGCTCCGCAACCGGGTGATGGGATGATAGGACAATGCGGGGCGGGGGTCCATAGCGGGGGGAAGGAACGGGAGCAGTGGCAGGGAGAGCGGGACGGGCCCGGGTCCGGGTACGGCAATACCGGGAGAGCGCGGGGGCGGCGGGCTACGCGGTGGCGCCGCCGGGGCGGGCGGACTTGACCAGGATCGAGGCGACGGTGCGGGCGTCCTGGGGGCGGTCGTCGGGTTCCAGGGCCAGGCAGCGCGCGATCACGCGCTTGACGGGCTCCGGCATGGCGCTGCGCTCGAGCGCGTCGAGGCGGGACAGCCGGGCGGTCCGGGCGGTCGAGGCGGTCGGCAGGTTCCCCAGCAGCGCTTCCAGCAGCACGAGCCCGAAGGAGTAGATGTCGGACGCTGGCGTCAGGTCGAGGCCGATCTCCTGCTCGGGAGACATGTAGTCCGGCGTGCCGCAGATGTATGTGGACCGCGAGCGGTTCACCTGGAGCGCCTTGGCCATGCCGAAGTCCATCAGCTTCGCGTGGCCGTCGGGGAGGATCATGATGTTGCCGGGCTTCAGGTCGCGGTGGATGACCTGCCGCGCGTGCGCGTAGGCGAGCGCGTCGCCGAGCTCCGTGGCCATGCGCGCCACGTCCGCGACCGCCATCCCGCGCTTCGCCTCCCTGGCCAGCACGCCCTCCAGCGAGTCGCCCTCGATGTACTCCATCACGATGTACGGGCGCCCGTCCGCGCTGCCGAGGTCGAACACCCGGACGATGTGCGGGTGCGACATGCCTGCCACGATCTCGGCCTCGCGCTGGAAGTAGTCCTCGGCCAGCTCGCCCGGCAGGCTCGGGTTGGACAGGAACTTCAGCACGACCTCGCGCTTCAGCTTGCGGTCCTGCGCGAGGTAGACGATCGCGGTCCCGCCCTCGCCCAGCCGGCGGGTGATCCGGTAGCGGTCCGCCAGGACCTCCGGCACGGCCTCCCGGCCGCGGGACAGCATGGACGAGATGCCCTTGGGCGGCTCCGCGGTCGCACCGACGTCCTTGTCGAGGCGGTCGAGGTTCTTCTTCGCCACGGAGTCGAGCAGCTTCGCCCCCTCGAGCTTCTTCAGCGCCCGCAGCGCCGCGTCCTTCGCCCCGTTGCGATCGAGGAATGCCGCGAGCTTCTTGAGGGCGACCACCGTCTTCTCGCCCGGGACCGCCCTTTCCACGAACATCGCGTAGTAGCGGATCGCCTCCTGGTCGCGCCCCTCCTCCTCCAGGACCCGTCCCAGCAGCAGGCAGACGCGGACGAAGCCGCGGTCCGCCGGCGTGGCCATCTTCAGGATCTCCTCGGCCTTCGCGCGGTTCCCGAGCTTGTAGGCGAGCTGGCCCGCGGCGAGCGTGTCGCCGGCCGCGACCAGGGCGTCGACCTCCTTCAGCGGGTTCTGGACGCGCTGGTACAGCCGCGCCGCGTTCGCGTGGTCGCCCGCCTCCTCGTACAGGGCGGCGGCCTCGGTCTCCGCCCCCGCGCGCTCCAGGAGCCCGGCTGCGAGGTCCGCGCGTCCGGCCTGCTGGTACACGCGCGCGGCCTCGCGCAGCTTCCCGGCCGACATCAGGCAGTCGGCCGCCTTCTCGAGGTCACCGGCGTCCGCGTAGCGCCGCGCGGCCTCGTCGTGGCGTCCTTCCTGCCCGAGCGCCTCCGCCTCGAGCCGCGTGGCCTGGAGGTCGTTCCCGAGCTGCCGGTGGACCGCCGCCGCCTGGAGCAGCCGCCCGCCCGCGACCAGCGTCTCCGCCGCGGCCCACAGGTCGCCGACCTGCGTGTAGATCTCCGCGGCCTTGTCGTGGTTCTTTCCGCGCACGTAGCACTCGGCCGCGCGCCGCATGTCCGGGACCTTCATGTACGCCGTGGCCGCGGACTCGTTGTCGCCCGCGCGCTCGAAGAACTCGGCGGCGCGCTGCGGCTGCTGCAGCTTCAGCGCGATCCGGCCGGCGCCGCGGAAGTCCGACTGCGACACGGCAAGCTCGAGCGCCTCCTTGAGCTTCCCCTGGGTGACGAGGGCGCTGACCCCCTGGCCGTGACGGCCGTCGGCGACCATGTTCCCGAGCCGCTTCGCGCTCGCGGCCACATCGCGCTTCCGCATGCCGCTGGAGGCGAGGCGCACGAGGACCCAGGCCACCGCCAGGGCGGCCGCGAAGGTCCCGCCGAGCACCAGCGCCGTGAACCCGTCCACCTTCCGCCCCGCCTGCCCCGGACGATCGGGAAGCC
Organism: Deltaproteobacteria bacterium; assembly: GCA_016875475.1. Taxonomy (GTDB): domain Bacteria; phylum Myxococcota_A; class UBA9042; order DTJE01; family DTJE01; genus VGRB01. The sequence continues at coordinate 24,670 of VGRB01000004.1, read as the reverse complement.
TATTATGGCTGTCGTCGGGGCCGGGCGCCAAGAAAGGCGCGGGAACAAGCAGAGGTGGCCGAGGGCGCGCCTTGCCATGACGGGGGACCTGGGGTAATGTCACGGACGCCGCGGGGGCGGCAGCACTTGCCAGGAATCGGGAGGCCCGGATGGCCCGGATCGTCGAAGGCAAGCTCAACGCTCGCGGCCTCAGGTTCGCGATCGTCGTGAGCCGGTTCAACCATTTCATCACCGACCGCCTGCTGGAGGGCGCGCTCGATGCGCTGCACCGGCACGACGGCGAGGACGAGAAGGTCGAGGTGATGAAGGTGCCCGGCGCGTTCGAGATGCCGCTGATCGCCAAGAAGGCCGCGGAATCCGGGCGCTTCGACGCCGTCATCTGCCTCGCGTGCGTGGTGCGCGGGTCCACGCCCCACTTCGACTACGTGGCGGCCGAGGCGTCGAAGGGGATCGCGGTCGCTTCCCTCGACAGCGGCGTCCCGGTCGCGTTCGGCGTGCTCACGACCGAGAACCTCGAGCAGGCGATCGAGCGAGCGGGCACGAAGTCAGGGAACAAGGGCTGGCACGCCGCGCTCTCGGCCATCGAGATGGCTAATCTCCTCAAGGAGATGCAGGGGTAGTCCCGAAATGGGCACGCGGCGCCGCGCCCGCGAGTGCGCTCTCCAGCTCCTGTACATGTGGGAGTACCTGCGCACCGTGGACCATCCCGGGATCCCGGTGTTCTGGCAGGACCGCGCCGAGCAGGACGACGAGGCCACGAAGGCGTTCGCGACCCAGCTCATGGAGGGCGTCGTCAGCCACCTCGAGGAGGTGGACGAGCTGATCCGGAAGGCGTCCCTGAACTGGCGCATCGACCGCATGGCGACCGTGGACCGCAACATCCTGAGGCTCGCCACGTTCGAGCTGCTGCACGTTTCCGAGACGCCGCTGAAGGTCGTGCTCAACGAGGCGATCGAGCTGTCCAAGCGCTTCGGGTCCGAGGACTCCAGCGCGTTCGTGAACGGCGTGCTCGACAAGATCGGGTCGATCTTGCGGCCCGCGCAAAAAAAATAGCCGGACGGACTGAAGCCGTCCGGCTGCGGACGCTTGCAGCCTACTTCGCGGCTGAGGCGTCCGGGGGGAAGCATGAAGATCCAGTTCCTCAGGCCGGACCTCCACCAGATCGACCGCGTGACCGCGGACACGGTCGTGGTGTCCGTGTTCGAGGAGGAGCGCCCCCCCCGAGGCGTGTCCGGGCTGATGGACTGGCGCCTGTGCGGCCGTCTGTCGCGCCTGATGGTCGGAGGGCAGGTGACCGGCCGGTTCCGCGAGGCCGTCCTGCTCCCGGCCTACGGCCGCCTGCCCGCGTCGCGCGTGTGCGCCTACGGGATGGGCAGGCTCGCGGAGTTCTCGCCCGCCCGCGCGCGCGAGGCGTCGTGGTTCGTGGCGGACTCGCTGCACAAGCTCCGGACCTCCTCGTTCGTGACCTCGCTGCCCGGCTCGCCCCTGACCGGGATGGCCGCACGGCCCCGCATGGAGCTGTTCCTGGAGGAGCTGATCCGCGTGTTCGGCGCCGACGAGACCTCCGGGGGCGTCGAGGCGTTCATCGTGGAGCCCGCCGAGCTTCACCGCGACCTCACGGACGCGGTGTCCGTCGCCATGCGCAAGCTCCGGGTAATGTGGAAGTGACTCGCCGCGATCCCACCGAGGACCTGATCTGGGGCCTCCATTCCGTGGAGGAGGCGCTCGCGGGCGCGGGGCGCGTGCGCGAGGTGCTGCTCGACGGCGGCTCCGGTCCGGGCGCGCGCGTGCTTGCCGACCGCGCGAAGGCCGCCGGCCTGCCGGTCCGCCTCCTCCCCCCCCAGGCGTTCCGCGATCTGTCGCGCGGTCGCCCGTTCCAGGGCATCGCGGCGCGCGTCGCCGCCTATCTGTATGCGGACGACGACGCGACGATCGAGGCCGCGGCCGCCCACGGCGACGGGGTCCTGCTCGCGCTCGACCAGGTCCAGGACCCGCAGAACCTCGGGTCGATCCTCCGGTCCGCCGCCTTCTTCGGCGTGCGCGGCGTGCTGCTGCCCCAGGATCGCTCCGCGCCTGTGTCGCCCGCCGCGGTGCGCGCCTCGGCCGGCGCGGCGGGCCGGGTGCCGGTGGCCCGCGTGGTCAACCTCGCGCGGACCGTGCGCGCCTGCAAGGACGCCGGCTTCTTCGCGGTCGCCGCGGTTGCGGACGGCGGCGTCCCGCCCGGGGCCATGCCCCTGCCGCGCGGCCCGGTCCTGCTCGTGGTCGGGTCCGAGTCCGAGGGCGTGCGCAGGCTCGTCCGCGAGTCGTGCGACGCGCTCGTCACCGTGCCCTCGCCCGGCGGGTTCGAGTCCCTGAACGTGGGCGTGGCCGCGGGCGTGCTGCTCCACGCGCTGACCGTCGCGATGGCGGCCCGGGGCGGCGCCCGATGAACGCTCCGGCCCTGATGTCCTGCGACTCCCGCGGCGGGATGTTCGACCACCCGTTCTACCGCATGGCCGTGTTCGACGGCCGCCGCGTGCGACCGCCCAGGGAGGACGAGCTGGTCCCGCTGCCCGCGGGGAGCGACGTCTATCTCCTCGCCGGCCGCGAGCCCCTCGGGATCCACCCCGAGACCGGCGGCCCCGAGGTGGTCCGCGGCGTGACCGCGGTGTCCGCCTTCGCCAGCCCGGCGTGGCTGCGGCTCGGGCACCCCGCGGCGGTGAAGGGACCGGACGCGCCCGCGCTCCCGCTCTACGCGTACGCGCCGATCGGGTGGCGCCGCGGCCGGTTCTGGACCACGGCCGTGCGCGTGGACCGGTCGAACCGCCAGGACCCGCGCCGGTTCGACCGCCGCGAGATCGGCCGGCGCGCGAAGTCGCTCTGCCGGTCCATGCCCGCGAACCGGCTGGTCGCGCACCTCGAGCACTGCGCCCTTGTCTACGGTTGCCGCGCCGCGCAGAACTTCTTCCTGGCGCGCGAGGAGTGCCCCCTCCCGACGGCGCGCGCCTGCAACTCGCGCTGCGCCGGGTGCCTGTCGCTCGCGCCGGCCGCGGGCGTGTGCGCGCCCCATGACCGCATCGCGTTCACGCCCACCCCCGACGAGATCGCCGAGGTCGCCTGCCTGCACATCGGCCGGGTCCCGCGGCCGGTCGTGTCGTTCGGGCAGGGCTGCGAGGGCGAGCCCCTGACGGTCGCCGACGTGCTGGTCGAGGCGGTCCGGCTGATCCGCCGCCGCACCCGCTCGGGCACGGTCAACCTGAACACGAACGGCAGCCGGCCCGACGCGGTGGCGCGGCTGTGCGAGGCGGGGCTCGACTCGATCCGCCTGTCCGTGAACAGCTTCCGGAGGCCCACCTACGACGCGTACTACCGGCCGCACGGCTACGCGCTCGCGGACGTGATCGAGTCGGGCCGCACGGTCCGCGCAACCGGGGGGTGGGTGTCGGTGAACCTCCTGGTGTTCCCAGGGGTTTCCGACACGGACGCGGACCTCGCCGCGACCACGGACGGCCTTCGCGCGTGCGGCGCGGACTTCGTCCAGATGCGCAACCTGAACATCGACCCCGACGTCTACCTGGACGTCGTCGGCCGGGACCACGGCGAGCCGGTCGGCCTGTCCGCGGCCATGGCCGGGATGCGCGCGGCCGTGCCGGGGCTCCGGTTCGGCTACTTCAATCCCCCGGTCAGGTCGGTCGTGATCGCCAGGCGGCGCGCCCGGTGACGCGGGTCTGGAACCGGCCCCCCCCCGCGGGCCCTCGGACCGCGACGTTGCCTTCGCCGCGGTCCGCCGCGGACGGATCGGACGGGCCCGCGGGGGGGCCTCACAGCAGGCTGACCGGGTCCACGTCGATCCGGATCCGGGTGCGGCCGCGGCCGGGGCCGACCAGCTTGTACAGGCGCCACAAGGCGCGGTTCAGTGCGGCGCGCCGGCGCGTCTTCACGAGGACCTGCATCCGCGTGCGTCCCTTGATGCGCTCGATCGCGGCGAGCGCCGGGCCGAGGATCGCCGATGCGGCGGCCGGTCCACCCCGCGTTCCCGCGCCCTCGAGCGTCAGGAACTGGTCGAGGTAGTCGCGCACCTCGTCCGCCGCGCGCGACGCCTCTGCCGGGTCAGGCGACGAGACCTCGATGGCGGCCAGGTGCGAGTGGGGGGGGTAGCCGCGCTCGCGCCGGATGCGGTTCTCGACGACCGCGAACCCGAGGAAGTCGTGCGCCGCGGCGAAGCGCAGGGCGTACTGGCCGGGCTCGAACGTCTGGATGACGACCTGCCCCGGGGTCTCGCCCCGCCCCGCCCGCCCCGCGACCTGGGTCAGGAGCTGGAACGTGCGCTCGGCCGCGCGGAAGTCCGGGAACGCGAGCGACTGCTCGGCGAGCAGCACGCCCACGAGCGTCACCATCGGAAAGTCGTGCCCCTTCGCGACGATCTGCGTCCCGACCAGCACGTTCGAGTCGCCCCGCCGGAAGCCCGCCAGGATCGCGTCGATCCCCCCGGCGGACGCGGTGTCCGCGTCCAGCCGCGCGCACCGGACGCCGCGCACGAGACGCCCGACCTCGTCCTCCACGCGCTCGGTCCCGAACCCGTAGATCGCGACCTCGGACGACCCGCAGCCCGGGCACCGTTCCGGGACGGGCACCTGGTGATCGCAATAGTGGCACGCCAGCCGGTCCGGCTTCACGTGGTGCGTCAGCGTGATCGAGCAGTTCGGGCAGGAGATCGGGGCGCCGCACGCCGAGCAGACCACGAACCGGCCGAACCCCCGCCGGTTGATGAACAGGATCGCGGATTCGCCGCGCCCGATCGTCGCGGAGAGGGCGTCCAGCAGCGGTCGCGAGAACAGGCGCTCCGCGCCGACCGGCGGCTCGTAGCGCAGGTCCACGAACCGGACCTCGGGCATCGGCCGCTCGCGGACCCGGTGCGGCATGGACAGGTAGGTCACCTTGCCGGCGTGGGCGTTCTGGAACGTCTCGAGCGAAGGGGTCGCGGAGCCCAGGACCACAGGGCAGCCGGCCATCTTCGCGCGGACCATCGCCACGTCGCGAGCGTTGTACCGGAGGCCCTCCTCCTGCTTGTAGGTGGTTTCGTGCTCCTCGTCCACGACGACCAGCCCGAGGTCGCGGACGGGTGCGAACACCGCGGACCGCGGACCGACCACGATCCGCATGCGTCCGGCAAGGGCCGCGTCCCACGCCGCCGCGCGCTGCCCCTGCGCCATCGCGGAGTGGAGGACCGCGACGATCCCGCCGAACCGCGCCTCGATGTGGCGCCTCAGCTCGACCGTCAGCGCGATCTCCGGCACGAGCACGATCGCGCCCCTGCCCGCCGCGACCACCTGCTCGATGGCCCGGAAGTAGACCTCGGTCTTGCCCGACCCGGTCACGCCGTGCAGCAGGAACGCCTTGTAGCCGTTGCCGATCGCGCCCCCGATCTGCGCGAGCACCGCGGCCTGGTCCGTGGTCGGCTCCGGCCGGACCACGACGGGCGCCGCCGCGGCCGGGGCCGGCGCGGGTGTCGCCTCCTCCTCCTCGATCGCCAGGAACCCCCGCGCGAGCAGCCTCTTCACCACGTCCGCTCCGCCGGGGACCAGGACGCGCGCCGCCGGCAGCTCGAGCCGCCCGGCCGCCTCGACCGCCTCCAGCACCAGGACGTCCTTCGGCGACCGCGGGAGCTTGTCCGGCCGGGTCGCGATCCGCACCCAGGCCTCGGGCTTCGGCGACCGGCGCGCGAACAGGGACGGCATCGCGGCCCGAGCGACCTGCCCGATGCGCGCGACGTAGTACGTCGAGACGAAGTCGAGCAGCTCCAGCAGGTCCTCGGGCCACGGCGGGCGGGTGGTCACGACCTCGGCCACGTCCACGAGCGGCGGGTCCGCCGGCGACGGCGGCCTGACCTTCAGCACGAGCCCGTGGGCGCGCCGCGTCCGGACCGGGCAGTCGACCTGCACGCCGCGCCGGACCTTGCCCCGCAGCCGCTCCGGGATCGAGTACGTGTAGAGCTGGGCAAGGGGGAGCAGGAGCAGGACGTCCGCGACGTGGTGGTCGGCCATGCCCGGGAATCTACCATGACCTCGGCCGTGCGGCGGCCGCCTTGCGGCCGCCGAGCGCGCCGCGCCCCAGCGCGGCGCGCTCTCCGCTCTGTCGCCCGGCCCGCGCGGCAGGCGGTCCCGAACGACCCCCGTCGAGATGCGTACCCCACGCCCCGGACCCCGGCAGGCGCCCGGGGCATCGATCGGAGGGGGGCGCGGCGCGCCCCCCTGCCCGCCGCCCCGCGATGCGGGGCGCGGGCCACCCCCCTTGCGCGGCCGCCTTGCGGCCGCCGAGCGCGCCGCGCCGAGGCGCGGCGCGCTCTACACGAACGGCCGCTCCCGGAGCAGCGCGTGGGTCAGCACGCACACGGTCGCGCCGTCGCCTACGTCCAGCTCGATCTCGTACCTCGCGATCCGCACCGGCACGCCGGTAAGCGCGTCGCCGTCCCGCAGCACGAGGCGCTTCGGCGCGGCGGACGGGACCCACTGGAGCACCAGCGCGTCCTCGGGCCGGAAGCGATCGGCCAGGCTCGTGCTGGCCTTCAGCCCGAGCGCGGCCACCTCGGCGTCGCGTCCGACCGACGCCAGCACGCGGTCCGCGTAGCCGAGCGCGCAGTAGAACTTGATGTCGTGCTTCTTGACCGTCACCGGCTCGGGCCCGGCCTCGGTCCGGAGCACGAGGTCGTAGCGCGACACGTCCTGCACGAGGCCACGTACCGCGCCGGCGTCGAACAGGGACACCATGACCGGCGCGCCGACCGGCAGGTCCTTCATGCGGTCCGAGTGGAATGACGCGTTCTGGGTCGTCCAGACCTTCTGGATCCGCCGGGCCCGCTCCAGGTCCAGGCGGCCGTGCGCGACCTGGCCCGCGAGGCTGCGGTCGAACCCCTCCTTGACCAGCTTCTCCACCTTCTCGCGCGCGAGCATCTCCTTCAGGACGTCGTTCAGCGTGACCTGCCCGCGCACGACCAGGATCGCCTGCGGGAGCGGGATCCCCGAGCGCTCGACGACCTGCTGGGCCTTGGCCTTCTCCTCCGGCGTCGCCTTGGCGCCCGCCGGGCTCCGCGGCGGGTGGGTCGCCCGACCGCGCTCCGGTCCGCGGCCCGGGGGCCTGCCGCCCTCCCGCCTCGGCCCCCCCACGCCTGCGCGCTGCGCTCCGTCCCCGTGCGGCGGTCCGCCCCCGGATCCGGGCGGAGACCCGCCATCGTTCCTTTCGCTCACGGTCGCCTCCTCGTGCATCGCCCCACCTCTCCGGTGCCAGCGTAGCGCGCGAGCGCCGCGAACGCAACGGAACGAACCCGCCCGCCGGCGCATCCGCGAACGGATCGTGGGTGGCCTGCGGCCGGGGGCGGGCCGTCCGGGTCCCCTGCCGGGACCCGGCTGGGAGGGGCTACTTGACCGTCACCTTCTTCATGATCACGTCGGTCTTGGGGCGGTCGGCCTCGTCGCGGTCGAGCGCGACGATCCTGTCCACCACGTCCATGCCCTTCGAGACCTTGCCGAAGTGGTTGTACTTGGGCGGAAGGCGGCCCTTCAGCTCGCGGACGCAGATGAAGAACTGGCTGCCGTTCGTGTCGGGGCCGGAGTTGGCCATGGCCACGCAGCCGCGCTCGTAGTCCGCCTTGACCGGCTCGTCCGCGAACTTGTAGCCCGGGCCGCCGGTGCCCCACCGGGAGCGGTTGGCCGGGTCCCTGGAGAGCGGGTCGCCGCCCTGGATCACGAAGCCCGGGACCAGGCGGTGGAACCGCGTGCCGTCGTAGAAGCCCTTCTTCGCGAGCGTGACGAAGTTCTCGACCGTCTTCGGGGCCTTGTCCGGCCACAGCTCGATCTCGATCGTGCCGAGGTTCGTCTCGATCACGGCGACCGGGTTCTTCGCCGGCTTGCCCTGCGCCGCGGCCGGGACGGCCGGCGCGACGGCGAGGAGCGACGCGACCAGGATGCGGGTTCCGCGGATCATTGCTTCCTCCTTCAGGTGCCAATGGCCTCGAGGATGCGCGAGGCCGTCGCAAGCACGCCCTCATAACCCAGGTACGGGACGGGGTGCAACGGCTGGTACGCCTTGCACGGGAACCCGAACTCGATCCCGGCGACGCCCGCCCGGCGCGCGGCCTGGACCTCCCAGGCCGGGCCGACGACGGCGTCCACCGCGCCTGCCTTCGCGAGGTCCGCGATGCGCGCCAGGCACGTCGGCTGGCCCGGATCGACCAGGACCGCGAGCCCGTCCGGCAGCGGCGAGGGCAGCGCGTCCGCGCGACCGTCGAGCACGCCCGCGAGCACCGGCACCATGCGCAGGTCGCGGCAGATCCCGAGCAGGCCCGCGACCTTGTGACCGTCGGCGAACAGCGCGACGCGACGCCCGGTCAGGGGCTCCGCGGCCTGCCGGACGAGCGCCCGGACCCGCGCCTCGTGCTCATCGATCCGGGCCTCGGCGCGGTCGGACCGGCCGGTCGCGCCGCCGACGGCGCGCAGGAACGCGGCGGTCGCCTCGAGCCCGATCGGCAGCGGCGCGTCCACACGCGGCTGGCCCGCGTCCCGGGCGAGCACGTCCGCGGCCGGGCCGCCGCCGGGGAGCGCGACCGCGAACCCGGCGTTCCGCAGGTCGGCCAGCGCCGCGACCGGCGAGCCGCCGAGCAGGACCGCGTTCACCTCGAGCCCGACCGCCGCGGCGAGCGAGGCCAGCTCGGCCAGGTTGCCGCGGTGATCGCCCATCGGCCGGTCGTGCACGTAGCCCGCGATGTTCACGCGCGCGGCGCGATCGGACGCGGACCGGTCGGGCGCGTCCCGCAGCATCCGCTCCGCCACCGCGGCCGCGGCCTTGCCGTAGCCGTCGAACAGGTCGCCCGCGAAGTCCGGGGCATACACATAGACGGCAGGCAGGCCGACCCGCGCCTCGACCTCCGCGACGACGCGCTCCCGGTCGATGCCCGCGATCTCGACGAACGACGCGGCCGTCACCAGGACGAGCCGGGCGGAGGTGCGGCGCGCGATGTCGCCGGCCGCGCGCCCGACCACAACGCCGGGGTCCAGCACGAGGTCCGCCTCGGCGATCTTCGTGCACACGACGCGATGGTGCACCGCGCCGGTCGGGTTGTGGTGGCGCAGCAGCGTGTGGAGCTTGATGTCGCAGCCCGCGCCGCCGTGGAGCACGGTCACGGCGTCGGACACGGCGATCCCGGCCACGCAGGCGCCGATGCTGGCCGGGGCCTGGTATGTGCGCGGCTCGACGGTCACGGCGCACCCCCCTCGATCGCGGCCTCGATCGCGTCGATCGACCGCATCATCCCGCCGAACCCCGGCTCGATCCGCATGAAGTGCAGGTACGGCACCTTCGCCGCGTCAACGAAGTGCTTCTGGCAGCTCTCGTTCGTGGCGAGCGAGAAGCGCCCCCCCGCGAGCACGGGGACGAGCCCCTCGGGCCGCCGGTGCAGGTGGACCTCGGCCGAGGCGCCGAGCCGCCCCGCGAGCGCGCGCACCTTCGCCGCCTGGGCGTCCGACTCCCCGGTCAGCGCGACCAGGACCGGCTCCAGGCCCAGCTCGACCAGGAACGGCACGTACCCGACCCCGAGGTGTACGGTCGTCTGGGCGCCGGTGCCCTTGCGGTTGTTGCCGAAGCTGACCGCGACGCGCAACCCGGCGTGGCGGCCGCGGAAGCGCTCGACGCGGGCCGCGGCCCGGGCCGCCTCGCCTTCCGCGCGCGACCTGACCGCGTCCTCCTTCCCCATGCGGATCGCGACCTCGCGGTAGAACGCGAGTGTCGCGGACAGCCCGAACGGCGCCGCGGCCACCGCGACCTCGGGGCCGGGCCGGTTCTCGCCTTCGCGCAGCGCATCGAGGCGGTCGAGCAGGGGGCCGTGCGCCACGCGCTCGGGCGCGAGCACGACGCAGGCCGCCGCGAGGCGCCGGAGCCCGTCCAGGCCGCCGCGCGGCCAGACGCCCCCGACCGCGACCCCGGCGCCGGCCAGCACGCCGCGGACCTCCGAGTGGAACCGGCCGCGCTCGTCGTCCGGGTAGCCGACGAGGCCGATCTCCTCGGCGCGCGGCATCGGCGTCAGGAACCGGGCCGCGAGCGCGCCGTGCACGCGCCGTGCGACCTCGACCGGTCGGAGCGGCTGGAGCCCGGTCGCGCGGATCGGCACCACGGGCAGCCCGTGCTCCGCCTCCGCCCGGGCCGCGACCTCGTCGAGGTCGTCGCCGATCATCTCGGACAGGCAGGTCCCCACGAGCACGACCGCGGCGGGCCGCGAGCGGCCGAGCGCGAGGGTCGCGCGGACCGCGTCGAGCAGCCTCGCCTCGCCGCCACCGACCACGTCGATCTCGCGCATGTCGCTGGTGCAGGCCGGCGCGGAGGCGCCCTCGGGCGTGGGAAGGCAGCCGCGGTCCCCGTGCACCACGACCGCGATGTCCGACGGCACCTCCTTGATCACGTCGACCGCGCCCATCATGCCGCAGGCCGTGTCCCCGAACGACTCCTCCAGCGGCAGGTCGGGCGCGGCCGGCGCGGCCGGATCGCCGGCGGGGGACGGGGCGGGCGGGGCCGCGGCCGCGGCGCGGTCCCACGCGGCCGCGAGGTCGGCGAACGGCCGGTCCCCGACCGCCCTGACCACGCGCGCCAGGAGCTTCGGCAGCAGCCCTTCCGCGGGCCCCCCGGAGTAGCTGACGTTCAGCGCCGGGGTCCGCAGGTAGGCGGGCTTCGTGTCGTCGCGCGGCGCGACCTGGAGCACCGCCTCGAACCCGCCGGGGCCCGCGACGCCGACCGCGAGCCCGTCGTCGTTGCGCCGGAACGAGGTCGCGGACAGCCCCCCGCGGGCGAGCGCCTCCGCGGTCGTGCCGAGCAGCATGCAGGCCAGTTGTACCGCGGGCGCGCCGTCGCCTGCCCGGGCCCCGCCGTCGCCCGCCCGGGCCCCGCCGTCGCCCGACACCTTCGCGGGGGCGGACGCGGCCGGAAGCTCGCGGACGGGCGGGAACTCGTCCCACCCGTGCGTGGCCACGTAGCGCTCCATCACGCCGGGGCAGACCGGCTCGATCCGGCAGTCGCGGCAGGCGTCCCGCTTCGCGTAGTTCGGGTCGGTCGCGTTCCGGACCGCGACGCCCTCGCGAACGAAGCGGGCGTCCGGCACGTCCACGGCCGGGACCGGCCCGGTCGCCGCGCGGGCGAGCACCACGCACCCCGGCACCTCGGACAGCATCATCGCGGGCGGCGCGCCGAGCGAGCGCCAGGCGCCGAGCCAGTGATCGACCAGCTCGCCGTACGGCACCCCGAGGTCCGCGAACCGGTCCGCGGCGAGGCCGAGCGTCTTCAGGGCGGTGAACGAGATCCCGTCGCCGCGGTCCGGGCGCGCGTGCCGCTCGAAGAAGCGCCACATCGGCTCGATCGCTGCGAGGTTCGGGCGGCAGACCACGCAGAGGACCTGGAGGTTGAAGCCGCTCTCGGGCCGGCGCGCCGCGAGCTTCTCGAGGCCCGCCAGGACCTCGGCGAACGCGCCGGCGCGTCCCGCGAGCGGGTCGTGGACCCCGGCCTCGGGGCCGTGCAGCGAGAGCACGATCCGGGAAAGCCCGGCCGCGAGCAGGTCGTCGAGCAGGGTGCCGCGCCCGAGCAGGCGTCCGTTCGTGTTCATGGCGACCCGCTCGAACCCGATCTCGCGCGCGTGGCGGACCGCCCGGACCAGGTGCTTGCCGAGCGTGGGCTCCGCGATCGTGATGGCCAGCTCGGTCAGGCCGGCCGCACGGCCGCGGTCGATCGTCCCCCGGATCTCCTCCCACGCGGGGGGGCGCGGCGGCGCGCCGTCGATGCGGCCGTCCACCCGCGCGTTCAGGCAGAACACGCAGGAGTTGTTGCAGGCGTCGCTGACCGCGACGTGAAGCGCGGACCGCCGCTCCTGCGGGAGGGTGTCGCCCAACGCCCGGCACCTCCGGAATCGCGCCCCGGGACCCGCGGAATGCTACCGGGAGCCCGCCGGGTTGTCCACGCCGCGGACGGCGCGAGTAGAATACCGCCCCGACGGAGGTGCGCCGATGAAGGACGCGGTCGCGGTCGTGCTGTTCGCGGGGCTCGGGACGAGGATGCGGTCGAGGCGGCAGAAGGGGCTGCACGTCGCCGCCGGCCGGCCGCTCGTCTGGTACCCGGTGGACGCGGCGCTCCGGGCCGGGTTCGCGAAGGTGGTGCTCGTGATCGGCCACCAGGCCGAGGTGGTCGCGGACGCGGTGCGCGGCCTCTTCCCGGGCGCGCCGGTCGAGTTCGCGGTCCAGGCCGAGCAGAAGGGCACGGCCCACGCGACCATGTGCGCGCGGCCTCATTGCGAGGGCTTCCGCAACGCGGTCGTCGTCAACGGCGACATGGCGGTGCTCCGGCCGGAGTCGCTCCGCGCGCTCTGCGATGCGTTCACGGCGTCGGGCGGCCTGTTCGCCCTGACGTCCGCGATGCTCCCCGACCCGACCGGGTACGGCCGCATCCTGAGGGACGCGGACGGCATGCCCGCCGAGATCGTGGAGGAGCGGGACGCGACGCCCGCGCAGCGCGCGATCCGGGAGGGGAACGTGGGCGTCTACGCTTCGGCGGCGGACGTCCTGTTCGGGATGCTCTCCGGCGTCGGGTCGGCGAACGCGAAGAAGGAGTTCTACTTCACCGACGTGGTCAAGGCGCTCCGCGACGCGGGGAAGCCGGTCGGGCTGCACGTGGTCGAGGACGCGGACGAGGCGCTCCAGGTCAACGACCGCGCCGGGCTCGCCGAGGTCGAGGCCGCGCTCCACCGGCGCAAGGCGCGCGAGCTGATGGCGGCTGGCGTCACGATCCGCCAGCCCGCGACCGTGATGATCGACGTGGATTGCGCGGTCGGCCCGGACTCGGAGGTCTGGCCCGGTGTCGAGATGCACGCGGGCACGGTCGTCGGGGCAGGCTGCTCGATCGGCCGCGGGTGCGTGCTGACGAACGTGCGGATCGGGGACGGCGTCGCGGTCAAGCCGTACTGCGTGATGACCGACGCGGTCGTGGAGGACGAGGCGCAGATGGGCCCGTTCTCGCACCTTCGGCCCGCGTCCGTGGTGCGGCGCGGCGCGCACGTCGGCAACTTCGTCGAGATGAAGAAGACCGTGCTGGGTCCCGGGGCCAAGGCGAACCACCTGACCTACCTCGGGGACTGCACGGTCGGCGCGAAGGCGAACATCGGCGCGGGCACGATCACGTGCAACTACGACGGCGTGCACAAGCTCCCGACCGAGATCGGCGACGGCGCGTTCATCGGGTCGGACACCCAGCTCGTCGCGCCGGTGAAGGTCGGGAAGGACGCGTACGTGGCCGCCGGGGCGACGATCGTGAAGGACGTGCCGGACGGGGCGCTCGCGATCACGCGGGTCGAGCAGAAGAACGTGGAGGGGTACACGGCGCGGCGCCGTGCGCGGACTGCGAAGTAGTGCCCCCCCCGCGCCGGCCGTCCATTCGTGCGGGCGGTTCGCGCGCAGCACCCTGCGCGCGAACCGAGGCCGGCGCGGGGGGGGGCCCTCAGGTCTTCCGCCGGACTTCCACCTGGAAGATCTTCCTCCCCCCGACCTGCTTCGGCGGCAGCACGCGCATCACGCCCAGGTGGAGGTCCACGTGCTTCCCGGCGGGGAGCTTGATCGTCACCTTGTCGTCCACGGGGGGGTGGACGACCTTGCACAGGCCGAACCTCGGGTGGTCCACCCAGTCGCCCTGCTGCATCTCCAGGATGTTCAGCTCGGACGCCTCGTCGTCCTCGATCGCGACGTGGGTCGGCGGGGGAGTGGGCCGCGGGGCCGGTCCCTCGGGTGCGCGCATCGGCGTGCGGGGCGCCTCGCGCGGCGGCTCGCCGGCCGCCTGGAGCTGGACCCAGGGCGCGAACCCGGCGCGGCCGTCGGCCTGGCGCACCAGCGTGGCGTCGTCGAGCGCGACGACCAGGAACTCGCACATTACGACCTCGCCGGCGCGCACCAGGCCCATGCGCGGCGCGCCGCCGTCCGCTGGGTGGCAGATCGAGTAGAGGCGGACGCCGCGGGTCTCGCCCTCCACCGACACGTTGCCGGACAGCGACGGGCAGAATACGGTGCCGTCGGTCCGCTCGGGATCGCCGATGCCGCTGCCGTCGGCCAGGACCGGGGCCACGGTCGCGTTCCGCAGCACCGCGGACGCCATGATCCAGCCGGACGCGATCCGGTTCTCCTGGCACACGGTCTTGAAGCCGGCGACCACGTCCTGGCCCGGGTCCATGCGGCCCATGAACCGGCGGACCTCGCGGAACTGGGAGACGATCATGCGGACCTCCCCCTCATTCGCCCGGGGCCGGCGCCGGAACGGGCGCCGTCTCGAGCACCCTGACGAGCTCGACCTGCCAGCCGTCCTCCGTGAACACGACAGGGACCTCGATCGGCTCCGGCCGCCCCTCGATCCTCAGGACCACGCGGACCGAGCGGCGCCTCGCGTCGAACGGCCCCGGCTCCGCGACCGTGTAGCGTCCCCGGGCGGACAGCGCCGCGACCGGGTCGTCCGCGCCGGGGAGCCCGAGCCCGGGCACGCCGCGTGCGGCGACCACGTCGGCCGGCTCCTTCCCGACCTCGGCCGCGCGGCGCGCCACGGCGGTCCGGGTCGCGGGCCCGAGCATCGAGGCCGCCCTGCCCCACTCCTCGTCGAGCAGCTCCTCACGGAGCGCCCGCACCGCCTCGGTGGCGCCGGTCCGCTCCAGCCAGTCGACCCGTTCCCCGGACAGCGCCAGCGCCTGGGGGTCCTCGCCCCGGAGCGGCATCAGCTTGTTGGACGGCGTGCACGCCGCCAGCGCGACCAGGGCGATCATCGGTCCGTGTCTCAGCATCTCCCCTCGATCCGGCTTGTGCGGGCCTACTTCTTCGTAGCTTCCCAGGTCCCCTTGAACGGAGCCCCCTGCCCGTTCGGCGTCTGGATGGAGCCGGTGTACTTGCCGTTGATGATGCGGTCGACCTTCAGGTCGCACGACCCGTCCTCTTCGATGTCGTCGACCAGGGTGCCGTGCCCCTGGAGCGAGATGTCCGACGGGTACGTCAGCGCGCCCAGGAACCCGGAGAGCAGGTCCGCGACCGAATCGACCATCCAGTTGCAGGCGCTCTCCACGTCCGACTTGCTGCCGGTGAACCACGACCAGATCTCGCCGATGATGCCGTTCGCGATCGACTTGCAGTCGAGCCAGACGTGCGCCACGTCCTTGATCGAGTGGCAGGCCTTCTCCGGGTCCCAGTCGTTCCAGGGGCAGTCGCCCTCGGTCAGGTTCGCGATCACCATCTCGTTCAGCACGAACAGGACCAGCTTGCCGTAGTTCAGCTTGATCATGTGCGTGTCGAGGATGAGCTTGTTGAAGTCCGCGACCGACGCCGTGAACTTCCCCTCGACGAGGTCCAGCGGGAATTGCGTGTTCTGCAGGTCCTTCATGTCGAAGGTGATCGACTGGTTGTTGATCCAGTTCAGCGTGATGCCGGTCCAGTAGTGCGTGCCCTGGACCGAGAAGCTTGACGAGAGCTTCGAGATGCACAGGTCCGAGTGCAGCGTCAGGTGCGTGATCACCTGGATGAGCTGCTCGCCGATGTCGAAGAACTGCCCGATGAAGCCGCCCTGGCTGAGGATCCAGTTCGACAGGATCTTCCCGACCGCGTCCTCGAACATCTCGAACACGCCGATGATAAGCTGGCCGAAGTAGAGCTTCGCGGCGTCGAGGATGGTCGCGATGATGAACGTCCCGGGGTCCTCGAAGAAGAATACGACCTGGTAGACCGCGCAGCAGACGTTTTGGGCGGTGTCGCCCTTGGTGGCGCAGTCGAACGCGGTGCCCTTGCCCCCGGCGCAGGCCAGCAGCGCGTCCGTGAAGTCGAAGATGTCGGTCGCGTCGTAGCACCCGGTCGGGTTCAGGCCCACCAGGTACAGTTCGAGCTTCTTGTCGACGGTCTTCTCGGGCTGGATGAACACGCCGTCGTCGCAGCCGGACGCGGCCACGCACGTGAACGGACCCTTGGCGGTGGCGAAGACCGTGTAGTAGTTGCCCGCCGGGAGGCACTCGAACTCCTTCTCGCCGTAGAGGTCCGTCAGCGTCTGCTGGGCGATGACCGCGCCGGGCAGCTTCTGCTCGGGCTTCAGGAGGTCGCACGTGTACTGCGACGGCAGCACGCTGACCTTGATGTCCTTGAGGCTGGACTCCGGCAGGCCGCCCTCGTACTTGAGCGTGACCTTCATGTTCCCGCAGGCCCCGCCGGACACGATGAAGCGGATGGTCTGCGGCTCGGCCGCGACCGGGTCGTCGCAGATCGAGACCGTGACGTGGTAGATGCGGTCCTTGACCATGCCGGACACGAACTCGGTGACGGCGATGCCGCTGTCGTTCGAATAGGCCATCTCCGCGCCGAGCTGCGCGTCGCCGTCGTTGGTGTCGACGTCCTGCAGATCGGTCTGACGCGAGATGACGAACGAGACGCACTCGTTCGGCGCGGGCGCGCCCAGGTCGAAGTCGATGACCTTGACCGGCAGCGAGATGCTGTCGCCGGTCCCGATCAGCACCGGGTCGTCGCGGATGATGACGAGCCCCAGCCGGTAGCGGTGGCCGGGCTCGCGCTCCACCTCGGCGGGCATCTCCTGGTCCGGCTCGGGCTCGGTCCCCGGGTCGAAGTAGCTGATGTCGATCGGGCCGGGCCGTGGAGAGCTGCCGCCCCCGCAGGACGCGGCGAGCGCGAGGAAGAGCACCGCGGCCATCCGGAACGGGAATCTGGCTTCCACCCGCGTACTCCACCCGCACCCGCGGTCATTATAGAGGAAGAGGGGGCTGCCACCAAGGTCGCTGGCGGCGATTCCCGGCTACAATCCACCGCATGTCGGCACCCACCACCCGCCGCACCGCGTGCAACCGCGACTGCCCGGACGCGTGCGGCCTGGTCGCGACCGTGCGCGACGGCCGCGTCACGGCGCTGCGGGGCGACCCGGCCCACCCGTTCACGCGCGGCACGATCTGCCCGCGGACCGCGCGCTTCCTCGATCGCCAGCACTCGCCGGACCGCCTGCTCAACCCGCTGTTCCGCGAGCGCGTGTCCGACCCGTTCCGCCGGATCGGCTGGGACGAGGCGCTCGACGTCGCGGCGTCGCGGCTCACCCGCATCAGGGACGAATCCGGGCCCGCCGCGATCCTGCACTACCGGTGCGGCGGCTCGCTCGGCCTGCTGACCGGGCTCGCGGACCTGTTCTTCGACCGGTTCGGCCCGGTCGCGACGAAGCGCGGCGACGTCTGCTCCGGCGCGGGCGAGTGGGCGCAGGAGGAGGACTTCGGCGTCTGCGACGGCCCGGACCCGGCGGACATGCTGGCCGCGGCGCGGCACGTGGTGCTCTGGGGCAGGAACCCGATCACGTCGAGCGTCCACCTGGTGCCGTTCATCCGCGAGGCGCGCGCCCGCGGCGCCCATGTCACCCTGATCGACCCGGTCCGCCACAAGTCGGTGGCGCTCGCGGACCGCTTCGTCCAGCCGCGTCCCGGGGGCGACCTCGCCCTGGCCCTCGGCGTGGCCCGCGCCCTGTTCGACCGCGGCGCGGCCCACCCGGACGCGGCTGCGTGGTGCGGCGGTCTCGACGCGTTCCGGGCGCTTGTCCGCTCGCGCCCGCCGGACGCCTGGCTCGCCGAGGCGGACGTGCCGCCGGACGACCTCGACCACCTCGCGGGCCTGTTCGCCGCGGGCGCCGCGCCGGTCGCGGTCCTGCTCGGCTGGGGGCTCGGGCGCCGGGTCCGCGGCGCCGCCACGGTCCGCGCGATCGACGCGCTGGCCCTCGTGTCGGGGAACGCCGGCGTGCCCGGCGCGGGCGTGCAGTTCTGCGTGCGCCGCCGGTCCGCGTTCGACCTGCCAGCGCCCTCGGCGCCGCCGCCAAGGACCGTCAGCGAGACCGCGCTCGGCCGCGGGATCCTCGCCGCCTCCGACCCGCCGCTCCGCGCGGTCTGGGTGACCGCGGGCAACCCGGTCGCGATGCTGCCCGATTCGGAGACCACGGCGGCGGCCCTGCGGAGCCGCGAGTTCGTCGCGGTCGCGGACGCCTTCCTGACCGACACCGCGGCGTGCGCGCACCTGGTGCTGCCCGTGCCGACCCTGCTGGAGGCGGACGACCTCGTCGGGTCGTACGGCCACTCGTGGCTGACCGCGTCGAGGCCGGTCGTGCCCCCGCCGCCGGAGGTCCGGAGCGACCTCGAGATCGCGCAGGGGCTCGCGGCGCGCACGGGCCTCGATGACGTGCTCGCCGGCACCGCCCGGGAGTGGAAGGAGCGCATCTGCACCCGGCTCCGCGCGGCCGGGGTGACCGTGGACGACCTCGAGGCGGGCGCGGTCCGCAACCCGTTCCGGCCGCGCGTGCCGTTCGCGGACGCGGCGGCGCCGGGCGGCCGCAGGTTCGCGACACCGGACGGACGGGCCCGGCTCCTTGCGTCGGTCCCGCCGGCCGACCCGGCGGAAGTGCCCGGATTCCCTCTGACCCTGTCCGCGCTCTCCGTGCCGGAGGCGCAGTCGTCGCAGTGGGCGCGCGACCCGGGTCCCGGCCCGGCGGAGGTCCGCGTCCACCCGGATGTCGCGGCCGCGGCCTGTCCCGGGGGCATCCCGGACGGCGGAGCCGCGCGGCTCGAGTCCGCGGTCGGGTCCATGGCGGTGCGCGTGCGCCACGACCCGGGGCAGCGGCGCGACGTGGCGCTCATGGCGAAGGGCGGGCACCTGTCCGCGGGCCGCTGCGCGAACGCGCTCGTCGCCCCCCGCGAGACCGACGCCGGCGATGGGACGGCGCTCTACGACGAGCGGGTGCGGCTGGTGCCCTGAGCGTCGCCCACCCGCAGCCTTTGAGAATCCCCGGTTTTCGTGATAGATAGGGCCGCTTCCGCCACGTCCGGGCGGCTGCTAGAGGGTTGCCGGCGCATGGTCTTGGACTGGCTCTACGGGTTGTTCTCGAACGACCTCGCGATCGACCTCGGGACCGCGACGACGCTGGTCTATGTCCGCGGGAAGGGGATCGTGTCGTGCGAGCCGTCCGTGGTCGCGGTGTTCAAGGACCACCGCGGGGCCAAGCGCGTGCTCGCGGTCGGCCGCGAGGCCAAGGAGATGCTCGGCCGGACCCCCGGCGGCATCGAGGCCATCCGTCCGATGAAGGACGGGGTCATCGCCGACTTCGAGGTCACCGAGGCGATGCTCCGGTACTTCATCACGCGCGCCCACAACCGGCGAACGCTGGTGCGCCCCCGCATCGTCATCTGCGTCCCGTACGGGATCACCGAGGTCGAGCGGCGGGCCGTGCGCGAGTCCGCCGAGTCGGCCGGCGCCCGCGAGGTCTACCTGATGGAGGAGCCGATGGCCGCGGCCATCGGGGCGGGTTTGCCGATCACCGAGCCGTGCGGCAACATGATCGTGGACATCGGAGGCGGCACGACCGAGGTCGCGGTCATCTCGCTGTCGGGCGTGGTCTACAGCCGGTCGGTCAAGATCGGCGGCGACAAGATGGACGAGGCGATCCGGGACCACCTGAAGCGCAAGTACAGCCTGCTCGTGGGCGACCGCACCGCGGAGCAGGTGAAGATCGAGATCGGGAACGCGTGGCCGCTCCCCGAGGTACTGACGATGCAGGTCAAGGGCCGCGACCTGATCGCGGGCGTGCCGAAGACGATCACCGTGAACTCGGACGAGGTCCGCGAGGCCCTGTCCGACCCGGTCTTCCAGATCGTCGGCGCGGTGCGGCAGGCGCTCGAAGGCACGCCGCCCGAGCTGTCCGCGGACATCGTGGACAAGGGCATCATGCTCGCGGGCGGCGGCGCGCTCATCAAGAACATCGACGTCATGATCCGCGAGGAGACGGGGCTCCCCGTCATGCTGGCCGAGGACCCGGTCGCCGCGGTCGTGCTCGGCGCCGGCCGCGTGCTCGACGACATGGGCCTGCTGCGGACCTCCACGGTCCGGTACTGACCGCGGACATGCGGGAATTCCTCGCCAGGAACCGGTTCGGCGTGACCGTCGGGGTCCTGCTGGTGGTCCCGCTGATCCTCATGTACCAGCACGGCCGCCGCGGGGGGGGATCCGCCGTCGAGACCGCCTCCACCGGCCTCGCCGGGCTCGTGCAGGCGGGTGTCGGCGCACTCGTCGCGGGGGGGGCCGGGTTCCTCGAGGACTACTTCGTGCTCGTGGACGTGGCCGAGAGGAACCAGTCGCTGGCCGCGGAGAACGAGCGACTGGTCGGCGAGGCCCTGCTCGGGAAGCGGCTCGCGGTCGAGAACGAGGCGCTCCGCAAGCTGCTCGGGCTCAGGCAGGCGCGCAAGGAGCTGAAGATGGCGCCGGCGGGCGTGGTCGGCCGCGAGCTGACGCCGTTCTACCGCGTCGCGCGGCTGTCGATCGACCTCGACGGCGACGCGGCGCCCGCGCCGGACATGGCGGTCGTGACGCACGCGGGCCTGGTGGGCCGGATCGTGCGCACCGCCGGCCGCTACGCGGACGTGATGCTGCTGACCGACACGCGCAGCCGCGTGGCTTGCGAGGTGCTGGGGCGCGGCGTGCTCGGGACGCTGGTCGGGACCGGGACGCTCGACGAGTACCGGGCGCGGCTCCAGGTGTCCGTGATCGAGGCGCCGCTGGAGAAGGACGCGGTCGTGGTCACGTCCGGGCACGACCGCGTGTTGGGGCGAGGCATCGAGGCCGGCTACGTAGCGGACCCGTCGAAGCGCCGGCAGGCCGGGCCGTTCGTGGAGTACGACGTCGTGCTCGCGGTCAACCCGGCCGCGATCGACGACGCCATGGTCGTGCTGGAGGCCTCGGCGGCGCCGCCTCCGGCAAGGGGCAGGTGATCCTTGCGGTACGTCGTGCTGACGGTGCTCGTGTTCCTCCTGCTCGCGGTCCAGGCGCCCGTGCTGCAGGTCCTCGGGCTGTCGGCCTGGTCGCTCGACGTCGGCCTGCTGACCGTGATCTACCTCGCCACGACGTCGCCGCGCCTCCCCGGGTTCGTCACGGCCGCGGTCATCGGGTTCGTGGTCGATTCGTTCACGCCCGGCGGCGTGCTGGGCATGTACACCGAGATCATGGGGATCATGTACCTCGTCGCGATGGGGCTCGCGGCGCGCGTACACCTGCTGCGGCCCCTGCCGCTGGTGATCGCGGCCTTCGTCTGCTCGCTCGTCTCGACGCTCCTGTTCTTCCTCTTCTCGATCCTCTTCGACCGCAACTTCTCGCAGTACTCGGTGGTCATCCTCTGGGCCGCGCCCCACGCCCTCGTCACCGCGCTGCTCGGGCCGCTGCTGTTCCGGCTGCTCGGGGTGGTGGACGAGCGCCTGCGCGGCCGGAGGTCGGCGGACGGCGGGATCCTGTTGCGGTGAGGCCGGTGCGCACTGGCGCGCAGCGCTGGTAGAATCCGCGCGTGCCATCGCGAGGCGCCGGTGCGCGGGCTCCACGACGAGCTGGTCGAATACAGGACCCACTTCCGGTGGGCCGCCCTCTGCGTCGTCGTGGCGTTCGCCTTGCTCGCGCTGCGGTTCTTCCAGCTCCAGGTGATCGAGGGCGAGACGTACGAGGCGCTCGCCACGGTCAGCACGGTCGTGCGCGATCGCGTCGTCCCGGCGCGGGGCACGCTGCGAGATCGGGGCGGCGAGGTCCTCGCCATGGACGTCGAGGTCACCGACCTGATGGTCGTGCCGATGTACGTCAAGGACGTGCCGCGCGAGATCGACCGGCTCGTGGATCTGGGGGTGTTCACGGAGGCGCGCGCCGAGGAGATCCGGACCCTGATCGAGACCGCGCTCGGCGGCGCGAAGAGGTCGCACAGGCTGGTCGCGCACAAGGGACTCGTCGGGTCGCGCTGCCCGGCGGACCTGTCGCCGATGTCGTTCGACGCGTCGCGCGGCCGGCAGGTCTGCCCCCAGTGCGGCTCGGAGCACGTGGACCAGCGGGCCGTCGTCCAGACCCACCTGCACGAGCTGCCCGGGTTCTCGCTGCGCGGGCGGACGCTGCGCCACCACCCCGCCCACTCGGTCGCGGCGCACGTCGTCGGGTTCCTGAACGAGGCGTCCGAGGCGGAGATCGAGCGGCACCGGGGCCGGCTCAGGCCCGGCGACACGGTCGGCCGGTCGGGGATGGAGCGCGCGCTCGACGAGACGCTCCGCGGCATGACCGGCGAGGACGTGTGGGTGCGGGGCCCGGGGGGGCGGAGGCTGTCGCCCGAGGAGCTGCCCGAGCCGTACCGCGACGTCCGGCCGACCCCACCCGTGCCCGGCCGCGACGTGACGCTCACGCTCGACCTCGCGCTGCAACGGGTCGCGTTCGACGCCCTGAAGGAGTACCCGTCGGGCGCGGTCGTGGCGCTGGAGGCGGACACGGGCGACCCCCTCGTCATGGCGAGCTGGCCGTCGTTCGACCCCGGCCCGGTCCTGGTCCCGGAGCCGGACGCGGCCGGCCGGCCGATGGACCCGGTCTATGCGCCGATGATGAACAAGGCCGTGTCCGCGTACCCGTGCGGGTCCACGTTCAAGATGATCACCGCGATCGCGGCCCTGAACGAGGGACTGATCGTCGAGGACAGCGAGGCCTGGTGCCCGGGCTTCCACGTGTTCAGGGGCCACAAGTTCAAGTGTTTCCGGCAGCACGGCCACGGGAAGATCCGGCTGATCCGGGCGCTGGCCGAGTCGTGCGATACGTACTTCTACCAGCTCGGCGAGCTGCTCGGGCAGGACAACCTCGCGCACTACGCGCGGGACGTGTTCGGGCTCGGCGAGAAGACCGGCATCGAGCTGGCCGAGGATCCGGGCCTGATCCCGACCGAGCGCTGGTATCGCCGCCACCGCGGGTTCCAGCCCGGGTTCGCCATCAACACGTCGGTCGGCCAGGGCGACGTGAAGGTGACGCCATTGGCCCTCGCCCGCGCGTACGCGGCCCTGGTGAACGGCGGGAAGCTGGTGCGGCCGCGCCTGGTCAAGGCGGTCGCGGACGCGGCGGGGGGGATGCGGGCGGTCGAGCCCGAGGTCATGCGCGTGCTCGACATCCCGGAGACGTACGTCGAGACCGTGATGGCTGGGCTGTTCGGCGCGGTCAACTTCGAGGCGGGGACCGCGCGGTCGTCGAGGATCCGCGAGCTGCCGTTCGGCGGGAAGACCGGGACCGCCCAGGCGCGCGAGGTCAGGCGGAACGTGTCGTCGTCCGCGATCGCGAGCTGGCTGCTCCAGGACCACGCGTGGTTCGTCGGGTACGCGCCGGCGAAGCGCCCGAGGATCGTGGTCGCGGCGTTCGTCGAGCACGGCGGTTTCGGCGGCGCGGTGGCGGCGCCGGTCGCGAAGAAGGTGATCCAGGCGTGGTACGCGGAGCACGCGGACGAGCTGTCGGACCTCTGGCTGGGCGGCCGGGAGCCGGAGGGCGACGACCCGCCGCTGGAGATCGTGCGATGAGCGAAGGACCCCGGGGCCATCGCATCTCGAACCGTCGGGAAGAGGAGGCCCGATGAAGGCATACCGTGACGCGGCCCAGCTCAGCCCCGCGATCTGGACGGGCGCCGTGGCGGTCGTGGTGCTGGTGATCGTCGGGCTCCTGAACCTGTCGAACGCCGGCGCCGCCGCGGTCGAGCGCTTCCACCAGACGCAGGTGCTGTGGGTCGTGCTGTCGCTGCTGGCCGCGGCGGCCGTGGCCGTCGTGGACATGCGGTTCTTCGAGCAGCTCGCCGGGCTGTTCTACTGGATCGGGATCGCGCTGCTGGTCCTGGTGCTGCCGTTCGGCAAGGAGGTGAACCACGCGCACCGGTGGTTCGCGATCGGCGACTTCGCGTCGTTCCAGCCGTCCGAGTTCATGAAGCCCGCGCTGGTCCTGTACCTGTCGCGCTTCTTCCACGGCGAGCGGAACCCGGAGCGCTACACGCTGCGCGCGCTGTTGAAGCCGCTCGGCTACGTGCTGCTGCCGGTCGCGCTGATCATGATGGAGCCGGACCTCGGCACATCCCTGGTCGTGATCGCGGTCGGGTTCTCGGTCATGTTCTTCCAGGGGATCCGGCTGAGGTCGTTCCTGATCCTGCTCGGCATCATCCTGCTGACCGTGCCGCTCGCGTGGGAGTTCGACGTCATCCAGCCGTACCAGAAGCAGCGCGTCTACACCTGGCTGCACATGTCGGGCGCCGCGGAGAACGTGAAGGTGAGCGCGGACCGCACGATGCAGCCGGAGCAGGCGCTGTGGGCGGTCGGGAGCGGGCGGCTGCTCGGCAAGGGCACGGAGGACGCGATCCAGTCGCGCATGCGGCGGCTGCCCGAGGCGCACACGGACTACATCATCGCCTCGTTCGCGGAACAGCGCGGGTTCCTGGGGTGCGTCCTGCTGCTCGGGCTGTACGCGGCGCTGACGCTGTCGCTGCTGGTGCTGGCGGTGCGGGCCCGGGAACGGTTCGGCGTGCTCGTCAGCGTCGGCGCGGTGGCGATCGTGTTCTGGCAGGTCGTGTTCAACATCGGGATGGTGCTCGGGATCTTCCCTGTCGTCGGGCTGACGCTTCCGTTCCTGTCGTACGGCGGGTCGTCCATGCTGTCCAGCATGCTCGCCGTGGGCCTGGCTCTGAACTCCGGGCTGCACCGCGGGCAGGTGTAGGTGTCGGTGTCGGTGTCGGTGTCGGTGTAGGTGTCCGTGTCGGTGTCGGTGCATGTGTCGGTGTCGGTGCAGGTGTCGGTGTCGGTGCAGGTGTCGGTGTC